>DNJW01000164.1:0-7629 GCA_003488965.1 Lachnospiraceae bacterium
CAAATAAAAAAGAAGATGCAGGAAGAGGCGTTGCGAATGGAATTATATTATCGGTTGTTACTTCTATATTGTTTACAATCGGTGTTTTGCTTTCCTTTCCACAGTTATTGAATGTATTCGGATGTACGCTTGAATTAATGCCTTATGCGAAAGATTATGGGTATATTATTGCTATCGGACTTCCTTTTATGGCAGTATGTGCGACAATCAATTCCGTTATCAGGGCAGATGGAAGTCCTAAATATGCAATGGGCTCTATGCTGGTTGGTTCAATTTTGAATGTTATTTTGGATCCTGTTTTTATTTTTGTGTTCCAGCTTGGAGTAAAAGGTGCAGCAATAGCAACTGTTATCAGCCAGATTGTATCCTTTTTGTTGAATGTTATCCGTTTAAGAAAACTGAAAAACATAGAGTTAAAAAACAATTTCAAATTTAGCCTTTCTGTTTCCGTAAGAGTATCCACGCTTGGGATTAGCAGCTTTATTACACAGATATTTGCGGCGATTATTATGGGAATGCAAAATAATTTATTGAAAACATATGGTGCTGTATCCGTTTATGGTTCGGAGATACCGATCACTGTGATCGGAATTGTTGTGAAGGTGACTGAAATACTGAATAGTATTATTTTGGGACTGGCAATGGGAGCTCAGCCAATTATTGGATATAATTACGGGGCTCAAAACTATGACAGAGTAAAAAAGACACTGAAAACAGCGGTTATAAGCGGTCTGATTATCAGCACGGTTGCATTTATATTGTTTGAAGCAGTACCTGATAAAATTATTCTGCTTTTCGGCGGTAGTGGGGATAGCAATTATATTGCATTTGCAGGGATGGCATTCCGTATTTATACATTGCTTATTATTGGAACCAGTGTTCAAACGCCAATTGGAATTTTTTTGCAGGCTATAGGAAAAGGTGGCAAAAGCTCACTGCTTTCCTTGTCAAAGCAGGCAGTTTTTCCGGTTTTGGGAATGTTGCTGCTGGGACATTTATTCGGAATATCAGGTGTATTGGCTGCAAGACCGGTTGCGGATGGATTGTCATTTTTGTTGGCGGTTATATTGCTTATGACTGAGCTTAGAACATTTAGAACAAACAAAGTCAAGTCTACTGCACTGATTGGAAATGAAAGATTTGATAATAGGTTTGATAAACGGATACTTATTACAATTTCCAGAGAGTATGGTTCCGGTGGGCGTTATATTGGAAAAATGATAGCTGATAGGTTTGGGATAAGATTTTATGACAAAGACCTTATTATTAAACTTGCAGAACAGACAGGGTTATCAGAAGAATATATTGAAAATAATGAGCAAAAGCGGAGTGCCATATCCAATATCCATAAAAGCTATGCAGGGGCAGACAATGCGGATGAATTGTTCATCAAAGAAGCCCAAATCATAGAGGAAATAGCAGATAAGGAATCATGTGTCATCATTGGTCGGTGTGCGGATTATATACTGGAAAACAGAGAGAATCTTGTAAAGGTTTTTGTATATAGCGGTATGGAAGATAAAGTAAAAAGGGCAGTTACATATTATGGGCTGGATAAAGGCAAAGCAGAAAAAGAGATAAGAAGAAACGACAGGGAGCGGGCAATCCATTACAAGCACTATACAAACAGAAACTGGAGCAATAAGTCAAATTATGACATATGCATAAATAGTGACTTTTTAGGGGTTGAGAAAACAGCGGAACTGGTTTGTACGATGATAAAAGAAAGACTGAATATTTCAGGAAAAGAAAGAGAGGACATTCTATGAACAAGACCATGAAGAAAGCTTTGATTGGAAGCGGACTGGTAGTAGGAACACTTGCTGCTGCCGGGGTCTGGTCTTATGCAATTACCAAGAAATTGGTGGAGATTGCTTTAGACCGCAATGAGGATAAATCTGTAGAGGAATCTAAAAAACACATTGCAGGAAATCCAGAAACAAGTGCATTTATAAAAGTACGGGAAAACGCAGCGGAAAAGTTGGAGGGCAGTTCTTACGATATAGTGGAGATCACGGCCCAGGACGGCATAAAACTGGTTGGTCACTGGCGGTTTTGTAAAAATCCGAAACGCATCATTATTGCCATGCATGGCTGGCGGTCTTCCTGGGCAAGAGATTTTGGACTGATAGCTGATTTTTTTTATAATAATGACTGCCATGTCTTGTATGCAGAGCAGAGAGGCCAGAATAACAGTGGTGGTGAATATATGGGATTTGGACTGACAGAGCGGCATGATTGTCTTGAGTGGGCGAATTGGGTAAGCACACAGGAATATGGAAATCTCCCGGTCTATCTGTGCGGTGTGTCTATGGGGGCTTCTACTGTTTTAATGACATCGGGTTTTGAACTGCCCCCACATGTTCATGGGATAATTGCTGACTGCGGCTATACTTCACCTCATGCAATATGGAAGCATGTCGTGGAAAATAACCTGCGTCTTTATTATGATGATATGATGAGTAGCATTGCCGACGAGATGTGTCGGGCAAAGATACAGGTTGGTTCCAAAGATTATTCTTGTCCGGATGCATTGGCGGAATGTAAGGTTCCAGTGCTTTTCATTCATGGCACAGATGATGATTTTGTTCCTGTTGAAATGACCTATGAGAATTATAAGGCTTGTGCATCGCAGAAACGGCTTCTTATTGTTCCGGGAGCCGGGCATGGAATGAGTTATGTGATAGACAGGAAATTATATGAACAGACAGTTAAGCAGTTCTGGGCGGATTTTGATTAATGTACTGGAGGATGTAATGATTAAAATTATATTAAAAGGGATGATAATGGGGACTGCCAATATTATTCCGGGCGTCAGTGGGGGAACCCTTGCAGTTTCTATGGGAATCTATGATAAGCTGATCCACAGCGTGACACATTTGTTTAAGGAATTTAAAGAAAGCATGAAATTTTTGCTTCCCATGTTTTTGGGAATGGGCATTGCATTGGTGGGGCTTTCCTTTATTATAGAACCCGCTTTTGAACATTTTCCTTTGCAGACAAATTGCCTGTTCGTGGGTCTGATTGTGGGAGGGCTTCCTGCTGTATACAAAAAGGTAAAGGGAAAAGGAATGAAAGTAAGCTATGTAATTCCTTTTCTTGTGTTTTTTGCCATTGTAGTTGGAATGGCAGCTATGGGGGAAGCGGAAGGGATGGCTGCTGATCTGACTTTTAGTTTTATGACAGTGATTAAGCTGTTCATCATTGGAATCATTGCATCCGCGACTATGGTAATTCCTGGTATCAGTGGCTCTATGATGTTACTCCTCCTGGGATATTACAATCCGGTCATAACGAC
Source organism: Lachnospiraceae bacterium (assembly GCA_003488965.1). Classification (GTDB taxonomy): domain Bacteria; phylum Bacillota; class Clostridia; order Lachnospirales; family Lachnospiraceae; genus Kineothrix. The sequence continues at coordinate 3,299 of DNJW01000164.1, forward strand.
AGTCAAGAGTTTTGCTACTGCAATAGCGGTATTTGATGTGCAGGGTATTTTGCAGGGATGCGGTGTTTTGATACCTATGGGTATAGGAATTGCCGTGGGAATCTTTTCCATTGCAAAATTGATAGAGGCTGTCTTAAAAAAATATCCTGTTCAGGCATATTGGGGCATAATTGGACTGATTCTGGCATCTCCTATTGCAATTTTCCTGTTGGCAGAAGTTGGGACTATTACGGTATTGAATGTGTTAGTCAGCATTGCGACATTTGCAGTTGGCTTCATTGTGGCAATGAAGCTTGGGAAATGATTAAACCTGCAGAGATAATAAAGGCTTCTGGTATGATTTGAAACGACCGGAAGCCTTTATATGTGCATGGATTGTATATAATGATGCAGAAGATGAATGATTTAACGGAGATGGAATAGCTGGTTGAACATATAGAAATAAAAGAAAAATAAACAATGAATTTCGTCTCTTGACAAATATCCCAAATCGGATTTATAATCCCATAAGAGTCCTATTTCGGATATTTGACGGAGGGTGGAAATGAATAAAAATGAAAAAGAACAGCTTGAAGTAATCAATCAACAGATTAAAGAGCTTGTAGGCATATATCGGGGAGTTGTCAGCCGTTCCGGAATTTCAGAGAATGAATATTGGATTTGGTACGCCCTGATTATTATGGAAGGTGAATATTCACAGCAGGATATCTGCAATAGTTGGTCCCTATCAAAGCAGACTGTGAATACGATTGTTATGAACATGGTAAAAAGAGAGCTGGTTTTTTTAGAAGTAGTGCCCGGTACCCGGAACCGTAAGATTATCCGTCTGACGCAGGCAGGGAAAAAATATGGCGAAAATATCGTGAGACCTGTTTCAGAAGTGGAGAGCAGGGCATTCAACAGGCTACCTGAAACAGACCGGCTTGCATGTACCGCCGCGTTTGGAAGATATATCAATATTTTAAAGGAAGAGCTTTATGGAACAGAAAACAGACAGACACTCTAAGTATGAAAAGAAAATCATTACCATCCCCAATATGCTTTCTTTTTTTCGGATATGCCTGATTCCGGTGATCGTATGGCTGTATAGTGTGGAACAGAATTATATGTGGGCAGGGTATATCCTGATTCTGTCCGGCATTACGGATATGGTGGATGGTTATATTGCCAGACATTTCCATATGGTCAGCAATCTGGGGAAGATACTTGACCCCATTGCGGATAAACTGACACAGGGGGTTATGCTGATGTGTCTGGTGCTTCGGTTCCCTCTGATGATAGTGCCGTTTATTCTGCTGATAGCAAAAGAAATATATATGAGTGTAAGCGGCATTCTGGTTATCCAGAGGACAGGGATTGTGTGCGGGGCGGACTGGCATGGAAAGGCAGCGACATGTGTTCTATATGGAACGATGTTCCTGCATGTGTTCTGGCATGAGATTACGCCGGTGGTCTCTATGGTTTCCATTATAGCTTGTGCAGCCCTGATTGGAGTTTCGTTTGTGCTTTATGGAATCCGCAATGCGAAATTACTGAAAAACAGCATACAAAAACAGGAAGGTGGTTTATGTGAATAACTTTTGGGCGTGTCTGATATATCTTGCTTTGATTGGTGTGAGCTTTTTTATCATCGGTCGCTTACTGCCAAAAGAAAAGTTTTCATATGAGAGATTTCCCTTTTGCTCCCTTCCGATAGAGGATGGGGGCAAAATCTATCAGAGAATTAGGGTACATAAATGGAAAGACAGTTTTCCGGACATGAGCAGGATTTTTCCTTTCCTAATGCCATCAAAAAAGCTGCCCAGAGCAGTAACCGCAGACCAGATTGAATTGATGATACAGGAAACCTGTATTGCGGAATGGATACACGGTCTGTTGAGTATTTTGGGGTTCGGGTGTGTACTCATTTGGAAAAGTATAGGGGGATGGATTGTTTCTGCCCTTTTTCTGTTTGGGAATCTTCCCTACATGATTATACAGCGATACAATCGACCTAAATTTGTAAGGATTCTGCAGACATTGAGAAAAAAGGAAGGCAGGATACAGTCTATAAAATATCAATATGAAAAGGCGGAGAATAAATGGAACAAAACAATGACTTTTTAGGAACCGAGCCTATAGGGAAATTGCTGTGGAAATTGTCGGTGCCGGCGATAGCTGCTCAACTGATCAACCTTTTGTATAACTTGGTGGACAGGGCTTATATTTTCGGCAGGATTATGCATTTGCAGAAAGCACTGTGCGGTCAATGAAACAAAAGTCGGAAAAATAATTTGCCGTTTGTGTCTCCCTCAATTTGCTGTCCGACACTATAAATGATCAGAGAGGTTACTATGGAGAATGTGCTGTTGTTAAGCTGTGATACGGGTCAGGGACATAATTCCTGTGCACAGGCAGTAAAAGAATGTTTTGAGAACAAAAATATACAATGTGAGATGCAGGATTCGTTGGATTTTATCTCGAATGGATTTGGCAGATTCATGTCATGGGGACACAGTTTTATGTACCGGCATATTCCGGGACTGTTCCGCTGGGGATATCAATACAGCAAAGAACATCCATGGGTTTTTAGACAAAATTCAGGTATCTACAAAATTTTGACCATTGGGGCGGAACGTCTCTATTGCTATATTGCGGATAGAAAGTTTGACACGGTTATCTGCACCCATGTTTTCTCAGCGATTATTTTAACACACTTGCTGAAACGGCATCAGCTTTCCATAAAAACAGCGTTTGTTGCTACGGATTATACGTTATATCCGGGCATGGAAGCATTTGACCTGCAGAAATATTTTATTCCGAGTAAGTCTTTACTCAATGTATATTGTGATTTGGGGATTCCACAGGAGAGAATTGTGGCTTCCGGCATTCCTGTACAACAGAAGTTTTGGAGGCGGACAGAGAAAGAGGAAGCAAAGCAGTTGGTAGGTATCAGCAGGAAAAATAAACATCTTCTTATGATGTGTGGCAGTATGGGATGCGGTCCTATTGCAAAAATTTTGAAGCACATAGCAGGCAGATTGCCGAGGGATGTGGAGGTATCTGTCATCTGTGGGACGAACAAAAGGCTCTATCGGAAGCTGAGTACCAGATACAAAGAATATCCGAGGATTCATGTGGTCGGTTATACGGAAAATGTGTCCGTATATTTGGATTCTGCAGACCTATATCTGACGAAACCGGGCGGGATCAGCGTAACGGAGGCGGCGGTAAAAAATGTGCCAATGGCATTTGTAAATGCGGTGGCCGGATGCGAGCAATATAATATGGACTTTTTTATAGAGATGGGAGCAGCTTTTACAGCAGATTCGGTTGCGGAATTAGCAGTAAAAAGTATTATAGCCCTAAAGGAAGAGCAAAAGTGTAAGCAGATGGAAGCCGCCCTGAAGGACTACCGGCAGGCAGATGGCGCGGAATGTATTTTTTATGAAATGAACAGGGGAACAAACATATGAAAAAAGCAGTAATGGTAGATTATCGAAAATTTCGTTTCAGCAAATTGAATACTCCGGAATTTGAACATCTGAAATACCTAGCTTACTGGCCCATTTTTGGATTCCTTTTCCTTACAGTGGAACGACTGTGGATTCGGGACAGCTATTACCCTGTATCATGTAGTTTGGACGACAGGATACCATTCTGCGAGTATTTTTTGATTCCCTATCTGTTCTGGTTTGTTTTTTTGGTTGGAATACATATCTATACGCTTTTGTATGATACGGAATCTTTTAAAAGGCTGATGAAGTTTATTATCATATCCTATTCGGCGGCAATGCTGATTTACATTTTGTTTCCGAATTGTCAGGAACTCCGCCCCGTAGTATTTGAGCGGGATAACATATTTACACGCTTTATAGAGGGATTTTACCGGTTTGATACCAACACGAATGTATGCCCGTCCATTCATGTAATCGGCTCCGTGGCGGTCATGCTTTGTGCATGGAATAGCAGGCATTTTAGTACGACAGGCTGGAGAATTGCTTTTGGTCTGGTAGCTATATTGATTTCCATATCTACGGTGTTTTTAAAGCAGCATTCGTTGGTGGATGTCATTGCAGCGGTTCCTATATGCGTGATTGCGTATATGGTTTCATTTAAAGAATATAGGAAAGGAAAAATCTGTTATGAAACGGAAAATAGAATACAGGAAATATAAGAGGCAGGATAAAAAAGAACTCACAAGAATTCTGGCAGAACAGATTTATAATTATTTTTTTGAGAAAGAGAAAGATGCCCAAAAGTATTCCCGTTTTATGCTGAATCGAGCCATAGGAACCTGTAAATATAAGAAGGTGGCTGTGACCGGGGAAAAGATTGTCGGGGCAATCTTT
>DNJW01000164.1:7909-10022 GCA_003488965.1 Lachnospiraceae bacterium
CGGGGAAAAGATTGTCGGGGAAATCTTTGGCATAAAGAAAGATAAAGACTGCTTTTTGTCCTATTTAAAGAGGATGATATGCTATGCACAGTTAAAGATGAGAAAGAAAAACAGAGAAGCTTTGAAATATCTTTTATTACTGGATCAGATGGAGCAGGAGCTTCTGGATAGAAATAATGTGGATAATAAAAAGCTGATAGTCCTGTTTTTGTTGGAAAAAAGGTATGAAAAAGCTGAAGTTCAGGAAGTTCTGTTAAATGAATGGAAGAGTGTGATTGGCGCACAAAAAAATGAAGGTACATGGATTGTTGTGAATGGAAGGGCAGAACCGGAGTTTTTGGATAAATATCGTTTTCAAAAGATGGATGAAAGTTCAGAAATGATTCAGCCAAAAGAACAGAGATTCCGGTTTTATAAAACCTTGTATAGAGGAAGGAAAAACACAGATTAAGATACATAGCCGATTCTGATGTATGACAGTGGGAAGAATAAGATGGAAAGAGAGGGATTATTATGGAAAAAAGAATGAAGCAGAATTTATTGGTGGTTATTATAGGAGTTGGGCTATTTGCAGTGTTGATGAATCTGTCCGTTGTTCTACGCTTTATGGAAAGAATCGTAGGACTTATTCTGCCGATTATTATCGGAGGCATACTGGCTCTGTTTGTCAATGTCCCTATGACAGGTATAGAAAAACGTCTTCGCCAGATACTGGGAAAAAGGAAGAAGGAATACTCTGATAAGTTTTACCGTGGTGCTTCATTTATGCTTACTCTGGTTTGTATCGTACTGGTGCTTACTCTTGTGTTTACATTGCTCATTCCAGAACTTGTGAGTTCAGTGAAGGGATTGTATCTATTGGTTGAGGCACGTCTGCCAGAGTGGATTGACTATCTGGAAAGTCTCGATCCTGAAGCAGAATGGCTGGAAGAAATGCTGGAAGGTATCAATCTGGAAAAAATCATGCAAAGTTTTGGCAGTGGCGTGAACCTATTTTTTGCAAGCGTGGTCAGCACAGTATCTTCCGCTGCGAGTACCATTATAACAGCGGCTTTCGGGCTGATTACCGGTATTTACATAACTTTAGGGAAAGAGCGGGTGTGCAGACATGCCAGAAAACTTGTGTGTGCGTATCTGAAGCCTGGATGGGCTGAATATATTCTCCATATCAGCCGGACATTCAGCAGATCATTTGCAAATTTTCTTTCAGGTCAGTGTGGAGAGGCCGTAATCCTTGGAACGTTGATGTTTTTGGCATTTACAATCTTTAAATTACCATATGGTAGCTTGGTCGGTGTATTGACGGCGGTTTGTGCGATTATCCCATATATCGGCGCATTCATATCAGGGGCAGTCAGTGTGATACTTGCCTTATTGATTAGTCCTACTTTGGCGATTCGATGCCTGATTGTCTATTTGATTGTACAGTTTATAGAAAATCAACTGATATATCCCAGGGTAGTAGGTGGTTCTGTAGGGCTTCCGCCCTTATATACATTGATAGCGGCAATGATAGGCGGAAAACTCTTTGGTATCATGGGGATTATATTCTTTATTCCGATTATGGCAGTAGTAGTTGAACTTGTAAAAGAGGATGCAGGGAAGCGCCTGCTCCGCCAGGGAAATCATGTCGTATAAAGGAGGCAGTTTATGCAGGGCGATAAAATTGATTTACTGGTGACATTCGATAAAAAATATATAAAGCCTTTTCGGGTAATGCTGAAATCATTGGCAGTAAGCAATCCGCAAGGAAATTTCCGCATATGGCTGTTACATAGTGGCATCTCGAATGTGGATTTGCAGGCTCTGGCAGAATATTGCAGCGGACACCGTATGACACTGATATGGATTCAGGTAGACCGTTCCGTTTTTGAGACCGCCCCTGTGTCAAAGCAATATCCACAGGAGATGTATTATCGTCTGTTGGCGCCTGTTCTCCTGCCGGATACATTGGATAGAATAATCTATATTGACCCTGATATTCTGGTCATCAACCCGGTGTATCCATTATGGGAAATGCAGCTCGGTGAATCCGTGTTTGCAGCAGCTTCCCATAGCAGTATTTTTGAAGCCATCAATGACGTAAATATGATGCGGCTGGGGAAAGACCATA
>DNJW01000195.1:0-3088 GCA_003488965.1 Lachnospiraceae bacterium
GCAATCGTTTCTGCCAGAACACATCTGGTATTTTCCCGAAACGCTTTGTCCAGCTCTTCTTCGGAAGCATCCGGGTCTACCACCGTACACTCAATTCCCATCTTCTTCATAGTTACCGTAAGAAGGTTAAAGGTTCCTCCATAAACCGTGGAAGACATTACCACATGCCCCCCTGTCTCGCAAATATTGAACACTGCATAATAATTTGCCGCCTGGCCCGATGAGGTCAGCATCGCCGCCACACCGCCCTCCAGTTCGCATATTTTCTGTGCCACACATTCATTGGTGGGATTCTGCAGCCTGGTATAAAAAAATCCGCTTTCCTCTAAATCAAACAGCCTTCCCATCTGCTCCGAGGTTTCGTATTTGAATGTGGTGCTTTGATAAATAGGAAGCACCCTGGGTTCCCCGTTTCCCGGTTTCCAGCCCGACTGGATACATATTGTTTCTTTCCCATACTTTCTGTCCATTTTGTACGCTCCATTTCCGTTCTCTACTCATCCCAATTGTGATAAACCGCCTGCACATCATCATCGTCATCCAAAAGATCCAGCGTTTTCTGCAGATTTTTCACCGCTGTCTCATCCGTCAGCTCCACATAGTTTTGCGGAATCATCGTTATCTCCGCCGAAGCCATAGCAATCCCTGCCTCCTCCAATGCTTTATTTACCGCGTCAAAGCTGTCCGGATCCGTAACGATTTCAAAGCTGTCCTCTTCCTCGGCAAAATCCTCCGCACCGGCATCCAGAGCCGTCATCATTAAATCATCCGCCTCCATGGAGCAGTCTTCCTTATCGATAATAATCTGCCCTTTTTTATCAAACATAAAGGATACACAGCCCGGCGTACCGATGCTTCCCTGTCCTTTTGTAAACGCATTCCTTATATTGGCCGCCGTACGGTTCTGATTGTCGGTCAGGGCATCCACAATAATCGCAATACCTCCCGGCCCGTAGCCTTCATAGGTTACATATTTGTAATTTACATTTCCTACATCTCCGGCCGCTTTCTTGATTCCTCTTTCAATGGTATCATTGGGCATATTGTTTGCCTTTGCTTTGGTAATTACCTGGGCAAGCTTAAAATTATTGGCAGGGTCCGGTCCGCCCTCTTTTACAGCTACCGCGATTTCCCTTCCGATAATGGTAAAAATCTTTCCCTTCGCCGCATCGTTTTTTTCCTTTTTATGCTTTATGTTTGCAAATTTTGAATGTCCTGACATAGCTTAATTCTCCTTCTTTTCGTCATTTTCTTCTGCCGTCTTCTCTTCCGTTTCCGGCTCTTTTACTTTTGTTACCAAAACACTTTGTATCATTTTGTTTTCCACGGATAAAATCTTAAAGTTATATCCGTCCACCTCAATCTCAAAGGTTTCGTCCTCCTCAGGAATCTTATCCATCTTGGAAATCAGAAACCCGTTCAGCGTCTCAAACTCTTCTTCATCAAAAGAGATTCCAAAACGTTCTTCCAGCTCCTCCAACGGCGTCTTCCCTTCGATGATATACTCGTCTGCGTTGTCGGTGGCCTCAATATGCTCCTCGTCCTCGTCATATTCATCCAGAATGTTTCCTACGATTTCCTCCAGAATGTCCTCCATGGCCAAAAGCCCTGAGGTTTGTCCGTATTCATCCACCACGATTACCATCTGGGTTTTGGTGGACTGCATCATCTGAAACAGCGCGTCGATATTCTTTGTTTCCGGGATAAACACCGCTTCCCGCAAAAGTCCTTCCACCTCTTTCACCGGAAGATTGATATCCTCTTTCGATGCATGGATGCGCATGGCATCCCGCAGATGAAGAATCCCTATGATATGGTCCATATTTTCCTCATAAACAGGAAAACGGCTGTTGTTGGCATCCAGCATAAATGCCACTGCCTCTTTTAAAGGCATGCTTCCTTCCACAGCTACTATATTTTTCCTATGGGTCATAATGTCATGGGCTTCCTTGTCCCCGAATTCAAAAATATTGGTAATCATCTCTGCTTCCGTAGCCAGCAGAACCCCCTGCTCATGTCCCTCGTTTACCATGGATATAATTTCTTCCTCTGTCACATCCGTCAGGGCATCGTCCGCCTTCATACCGAACAGACGCAGAACTCCGTTTACGCTTACCGTTACCAGCCAGGTAAAAGGCGAGAGAATCTTCATCACATAGTAAACCGGATTGATACACATATAAGCCCATTTTTCCGGATACTGCGCTGCCAGCTTCTTGGGCAGCAATACGCCAAAGGTCAGCAATATGTAGGTCAAAACCGCCACCGCAAGAATCAAGGTTACCATACCGGTTACCCCTGCCCCTATCGCTGCTGCCGGAGGCAGCTGCGGCTCTATATATGCCGCCACAAAACGGCGCATCCCCCTAAGCCAGATACCGAGATAAAAGCTGCCCATGACAATATTAATCAATGTCACGATAAGCTGTACCATATTCACATATTTTGCCGGATTTTCTATAATTGCCGCCAGCCTGCCGGATTTTGTATCCTTTTCCTCTTCCGCCTTTTTTTCAATATCCTTGATATTCAGGTTATTGATTGCCGAACCGAATCCATAAAAAAACATATCGGTCAGAATAAGCATAACAAATAAAATAATACTGGCAGTAGGCCCGCCATCGTCCATAATCCCATCTCCTTTTGTATTTCACTGTTGTCCGCAGAAATAGACACTGTAAACTATACCATTTAATGCTTTTGTAGTCAAGAATTTGGCAAATACTTAAGGTAACAAAGAGCCGGCAGCTTTTTCTTATGTACTATGGCAAAATACTCCCAGTTCCAAACTGATGAGCAGCCCTTCGTTCACTTTATCCATAATTTCATTGTCCAAATGGCATACTTTATCTTTAAGCCTTTTCTTATCGATTGTCCGCAGCTGCTCCAGCAGAATCACCGAATCCTTTACCATATCATATTCGTCCGCATTCAGTTCAATATGGGTGGGAAGCTTTGCCTTGTTCAGTTTTGAAGTAATCGCAGCACAGATTACGGTAGGGCTGTGTTTGTTTCCCACATCATTCTGAATAATCAGTACCGGCCTTACGCCGCCTTGTTCCGAACCGATTACCGGCCGTAAATCTGC
>DNJW01000195.1:3362-3522 GCA_003488965.1 Lachnospiraceae bacterium
ACCGATTACCGGCCGTAAATCTGCATAATATATATCTCCACGTTTCATTTTTATCACCCTTCATTTAAACTTTTATGGCTAAATTATTGCCAGTTTATCCGAAGGTATTCAACTTCTATTCAAAATCCGAGAAATAATCTTTGACAGAAACGATTTTCCC
>DNJW01000195.1:3825-8264 GCA_003488965.1 Lachnospiraceae bacterium
TTTCCCTGATTTTAAATAAATCCGGGGAACTCTTTTCCCGATGCAGCAGGCCAGCTCATAATTGAACCGCCCTGACAGTTCCCCCAGTTCCTCCATTGTAATTTCATTCTTTCCGTCTCTTCCTATTAAAGTTACCGTATCCCCTTCCGTTACACCGGAAATATCCGTAACATCTATCATAAACTGGTCCATGCATATCCTTCCTATAATAGGCGCCTTTTTTCCATGGACAAGAACATAACCTTTATTTGACAGCCCTCTCGGATATCCGTCCCCATAGCCTGCCGGGACGGTCGCTATCCGCATTCTCCCAGGAGCCGTAAAAGTGCCGCCGTAGCCCACCCCGGTTCCTGCTTCTATTTCCTTTACGTAAATAATCCGGCTCTTCAGTTCCATTGCCGGCCTTAAGTTTACTCTGTCCCTTGCCGTCTCCTTGGAAGGCCACAGACCGTATAGGGCAATCCCCGCACGGGCAGCATCCATATCCGCTTCCCTCAGTTCCAGCATTGCCGCACTGTTGGCACAGTGGCATAACGGAATGCGGTATCCCGTTTCCTTTTGGATTCTATCAATAAAATTACGGAACAGTTCCAGCTGTTTCCTTGCCGGAGTCTTGTTCTCCTCATCCGCCTTCGCAAAATGGGTAAAAATTCCTTCTACCGCAATATGAGGCGTCTGGAGCGCTGTTTTTACAAATTCCATTCCCTCTTCGTCCGGATAAATGCCAATCCGGCTCATTCCCGTATCCACCTTGATATGGACGCCCGCCTGTTTTCCCATAGCCGCCGCTGTCTCTGAAAGCCGGTGCAGCATATCCTTCCGGAAAACGGCCATTTTTATATCATTTACTATCATTTCCCGGTAACTGTAAGGGAACGTATATCCCAGCACCAAAAGCGGTTTGGCAATCCCCGCCTTCCTTAGGATAACCGCTTCTTCCTCCGTTGCAACGGCAAAGCCGTATATAATATCCATCGGTTCCAGTTCCCTTGCAACCGGTACCGCGCCATGACCGTAACCGTCCGCCTTTATCACTCCGATGATTTTCGTTCCCTGCGTCATTTCCGCCGCCATACCGGCTATATTGAAACGGATGGCATCCAAATCCACTGCTGCATATATCCTGCTGTACTTTTCTATCATTTTAATCTCCATTCTTTCCATTCATCCGCCTTGTCATTTCCGGGCAATTTCCAGACAGTCAACTACATCTCCTGCCATCAGCGCATACCTTCCCTTTTTCTCCGCCGCCTTATCCCCGGCCATTCCATGCACATATACTCCCAGAACCGCCGCCGTTTCCGCTTCCATTCCCTGAGCCATAAGCCCTCCAATCACACCGGCCAGCACATCCCCCATGCCTGCCGCTGCCATGCCGTCATTGCCGGAAACATTTAAGTAAATCTCTTCCCGCCCGGAACAAGCAACTGCAGTTCTGGCATCCTTGCATACTACCGTGCATCCGTATCTGTCCGCCAGTTCCTTAGGCTTTTGCAGAATATCTCTCTTGGCCTCCTGCACGGTACACCCATACAGTCTGGCAAACTCCGCCATATGAGGCGTAAGAATAATCTGCCGTCTTGTATCCGGCATTTTTTCTTTATTATCCTCCAGATATTTTTGAAGCCCGGGATTTTCCGCCAAAAGATTCAGACCGTCCGCATCAATCAGCAACGGTTTTTCCTGCTGTGCCAGCACCTGTTCCAGCATAGCATAAGCTATGCCGCTTTTTCCTATTCCGGGTCCGATTAAGATACAGTCCGCCCATTCCATATCTTTTTCCAATATTTTATGCAGTTTCTTCAAAATCTCCCCTTTTTCCTCCCCTTCTGTCCGATAAGCGGAAAGAAGAGCCTCCGGAATACTGGTCTGGACAATCACCCTGTTTTCTTCAGGTGCCACTATTTTTACCATTCCGGCTCCCACCCGGCAGACACTCTCCGCACAAAGTACACAAGCGCCGCCCATTCCTATGCTTCCCGCAATCACCAGCACCTTTCCAAAGGTTCCTTTATTCCCGTCCGCTTTTCTCGCCGGCATTCTATGGCCTGCCGTTCCGCAATACGCATACACTTTGGGTCTCCTTCCCAGAAAGCTTTCCGGCGTAATTCCTATCTCCCGGCAGACTACCTCTCCGCTGTATAGACATCCGGGATAAAATATATGGCCTAGTTTTTCAAAGGCAAAGGTCACTGTAAGTTGGGCTTTTACCGCCTCCCCCATTATTTCCCCGCTGTCCGTATGAATACCGGAGGGAATATCCACAGCACACACAAACTTTCCTTTTTGATTGATTTTTCGCACAGCTTGTGCAAATCTTCCTTCCAGGTTTCTGGAAAGCCCTATGCCAAATAAAGCATCTATAATAATATCATATTCCTTATCCTCCATTTTGCCTTGCAGGGGATAACCATATTTTTCTATGATTCTTAACTGGGTCTCCGTTTCCCGGCTGCACTTTTCCCTGTCCCCTATCAGCCAGAAATCTACCTCATATCCCCGCTGCCTTAAAATCCTTCCTGCCGCAATGCCGTCTCCCCCGTTATTTCCGCTGCCTGCTGCCACAAGCACTTTTTTTCCTGCCGGAAATCTTGCCTCTATTTCCTCTGCCACCGCAAGCGCCGCCCTCTCCATAAGCACCCCGGAGGGCATTCCGAAATGTGCAATCGTATTGCTGTCATACTCTTTCATTTCCCTTGCGGAAACCAGATATTTTTCTCCGAATAAATTTCTTCCGTCCATCCTGATAACCATACCCTTTCCATATTCTTTCAGCAAAAATGCGCCAAAACCATCTTTGACGCACTTTTTTTTATGCCTTCTGTTCCTCTATTTTCTTCTGGCCGGCAACCGCCCTTCTTGCCGCCGCCTTTTCGGCACGCGCTTTTCGCCGTTCCTCCGGGTTATATTTCATATCAAAAATCTCTATTACTTCAGCGCCAAAAATATCATGCATATAGGAGTACAAATCAAAAATTGCCTTTTCGTTCTCTTCCTTCCGTACCAGCTTCTTTTTAATCTCTACCCTTATTTCTTTGACCCATCTGTCTATTCCGCTAATTTCTCTCGTATTTTCAGCGATCCGCTGATAGCAGATATCCATCGTTCTCAGCATCAGCTTCTGGTTTACGCTGGAAATCTCCTCCGGCAGCAGCCGGAGTTCCCTCGCATAATCCTCCAGCTTTTCGTTGCATTCATTAATAAGCCGTCTGTTATCCTCCATCTTTTTTTCCGATGCTGCATCCGGATTGCCTCCTGTAGAGTCCGCCAGATCCATAATTTCCGTCATCAGCCTTTTCTTTAGCTTCCGGATTTCTTTGGACTCCGTATTCAGCTTCCCTTGTCTTTTAATCAGCTCGTTTAGTTTTTCTTCCCCGCGCCGTATTTCTGCCGGTATTTCTGTCTGCGCCTGCGTAAAAAGCTGATGCCATTTATTGTCCAATGTCAGCAGCGGAATGTTCTTTCCTGCCAGCGCTTCCTTAAATGCATTCTCTGACCGTGCCATGACCCCTCACCTCTGTCCGCTATTTTTCGTTTTGAAATCTGCTAATATTATAAGACAGCTTCATCAGGCTGTCGGACAGATGGACATTTTCTACCTGTACCCCCTCCGGCACCTGTAAATCCACATGGGCAAAATTCCAAATTCCCTTAATGCCGTACCTAATTAATTCTTCCGCAACCCCCGCGGCTTCATTTTTCGGTATCGTAAGCACCGCAATATCAATATTGTTATCTTGTACAAACCGTTCCATATTCATCATAGGCTGTACTTCGATTCCTCTTATTTTTTTTCCGTAAAGCATGGGATTATTGTCAAATATGCCCCGAAACAAAAAACCGCGGCGTTCAAAGTTCACATAATTCACCAGTGCCTGCCCAAGATTGCCTGCCCCTATGATAATCAGGTTATGCTTCCGGTCAAGTCCGAGAATCCTGCCGATTTCCTCATATAGGAACTCCACATTATATCCATATCCCTGCTGGCCAAAACCGCCGAAATTATTCAAATCCTGTCTTATCTGCGAAGCAGTGACCTGCATAATGCTGCTCAGCTCCTGCGAGGATACCCGCTCTATGCCCTCATCTTTCAATTCCCCAAGATATCTGAAATATCGCGGCAAACGGCTGATAACTGCCTGTGAAATTTCTCTTTCTTCCACGGTGCTGCCCCCTATATTAGTAATTACAAGTGTTATTTGCCTTGTGTTTTTATTTATATGACACAAAGGATATTTTAGGCAAATTATACTAATTATTATATAAGGGTGTTAAAATAATGTCAATTGAATCTTCATACGTATTGACAGCGCAAATGCCGCTATGTAAAATAAATGAATACGGCTTTTTATTAAGCAAAACAATTGCCAAGAGGAGTAGATTGAAAAATAAGCTTGATAGCTGATTTTTCAATCGGCAATTTGAGTCAGAGCCTCAAA
>DNJW01000265.1 GCA_003488965.1 Lachnospiraceae bacterium
CGTCCTTTATTGTCTTTCCGTTTCCCAGACATTTTCAAACTCCTTTCCGTAGTGGAAAGAGCCTTGATATGACACTTCCAAAATCCATCCCGACTAACGTCTCGATGGGTTTTGTCGCCAAACACTGCTTCATGCAAGCATGAGCAGTGCTTTCCTCGTCATTGTACCATATCAAAGCTGATTTTACACCACAAGTTTCACAAAAACTGCAAGAAATGAGATAACCGCCATTGTCAGACAGAATATTCCTGCTCGATATACTGATCGAACAGGCGGCGTTTGATTAGACGCTTATTGCCAACCCACAAAACAAAGCGGCAGTTTTTTTCATTGGTCAGCTCACGCAGTTTATTAATGCCAATCCCTGAATAGGCTGCCGCTTCTTCAAGGCTTAAGTTGCTCTTTTCCCAAATCGGAACTTCTTTCACTGGCTTTTTCCTCCCTCTATAGGTTTCTTTGACCGGTTCATTTTCTGCTGTGCGACCACTTTGCGGAAGTTGCCACCCGTAAAGCGTACGGGAACGCACATTTCAGACAGCCTGCCATCCCTCTTTATTTTTATAATAGCTAAATATGGCTTATTTTCAGAGTGCCAGAATGAACTGTTTACGGCTAATATTTGACACCCTAATATTGCAGAAACAATTATAAGCATTAAAAAAGACACTCCCCGGCGGTTCTGGAAGCATCCTTTTCTATATGTAAACTATTTTCTTTTTTGATATCAGCTGCTGCCATTCTGCCATTTTTCTACAGATACGTCAGACAGCTTTCTCCCGCGCTTCCCTTCAACTCAAATCCTCATGGGAATTTGCCAGATACGCACTTTGTAATACAAGTGCCTCCGGTTAGGGGAAAAATCCCCTAAAACCCCTCTTTTTTATACGTGCCATCACTTTTTGACAGCATTTTCTAAAAGTTACAACACTTTTTGACCCCACATTCTATTTTTGCCATCACTTTTTGACAGCGCTTTTTTTCTTCCACTAAAATGTATTTTCCCCTATTTCGTATATAGCGGCACTTTTTGACAGCATTTTTCATAAAGGTATGTCACTATTTGACGGCACTTTCCAAATCTGCCGCCACTTTTTAACAGCACTTTTCAAATACTTTATCTGCCAGATGGCTTCAGCGAATCCTACTCCCCTATCAATGCTCTATGCCAGCCTTTCCCGTTTTGTCAAACCTCTGCGCTTTATCCGCTGCTTTTTTACTATTTCTCCGTATTACTCGTGATACTTGATTTCTTTTCATATTTCATAACAGAACTTTTTATGTACATCCGCTGATAAAAAGTAATCATTTCCTCTGCTCCTAACGCTGTACTGCTCATGTCCATTTCTTCCATTCCTTATTTTTTTGACCATAACAAAAGGACACTTTCCAAAATTTTACTTTTAGAAAAATGTCCTCATAGTACGAAATATTAACTTGAACTGACACGAGTTTCATTTAAAATCGCTTATTTTAACCCTTTAAGAGAGTTTATTTTGTCGTACTCTTGTCGTACCATACAGCTTTTAAGTCCGCAAACCCTTGATTTTACTGGTCTTTTCCGCCAAGCGTTTTCATTGTCGGGAACAACAAAACATCCCTAATCGCCGGCGAGTCGGTCAGCAGCATCACCAGTCTGTCAATGCCGTATCCAATTCCTCCCGTAGGCGGCATCCCGATTTCCAATGCATTCAGGAAATCTTCATCCGTATGGTTTGCTTCCTCATCCCCTGCCGCAAAGGCTTCTTCCTGCGCCGCAAAGCGCGCCCGCTGGTCGATGGGGTCATTTAATTCCGAATAAGCATTGCACATCTCACGGCATGTGATAAAGAGTTCAAAACGTTCCACATAATCCGGCTTATCCGGCTTTCTTTTGGTAAGAGGCGAAATCTCCACCGGATGGTCCATGACGAACGTAGGCTGTATCAGATGTTCTTCCACAAATTCTTCAAAAAACAGATTCAGGATATCGCCCTTTTTATGCCTATCCTCATAATGAACGCCTTTTTCATCCGCAATTTTCTTCGCTTCCTCTGTATCCTTTACTGCATCAAAATCCACGCCTGTATATTCTTTTACGGCATCAATCATTGTAATTCTTTTAAAGGGGCTGCCCAAATCAATTTCCACGCCGCCATAAGTTACCGTCGTCGTGCCGCATACTTCCTGAGCCACATGGCGGAACATATTTTCCGTCAAATCCATCATGCCGTTATAATCTGTATATGCCTGATATAATTCCATCAGCGTAAACTCCGGATTATGCCTTGTATCCAGCCCTTCGTTACGGAACACACGTCCGATTTCATAAACACGTTCCATTCCGCCCACAATCAGTCTTTTTAAATACAGTTCCAATGAAATACGCAGTTTTACATCTTCATCCAAAGCATTGTAATGAGTCTCAAAAGGCCTTGCCGCCGCACCGCCTGCATTGGATACAAGCATCGGTGTCTCCACTTCAAGAAATCCCTGACTGTCTAAATATCTTCGGATAGAACTGATAATTTTGGACCTTTTTACAAATGTATCCTTTACTTCCTCATTCATAATAAGGTCCGTATATCTCTGACGGTAACGGATATCCGTATTGACAAGTCCATGATATTTTTCAGGCAAAATCTGAAGGCTCTTGGATAGCAGTGTTACCTCTGAAGCATGAATGGAGATTTCTCCCGTCTTCGTCTTAAAGACCTCGCCTTTTATACCGACAATATCCCCTACATCGTACTTTTTAAAGTCCGCATAAGACTCTTCCCCGATACTGTCCCTGGCTACATAGGATTGGATATTTCCCTGAATATCCTGCACATTGCAGAAAGATGCTTTTCCCATAACGCGCTTGGACATTATCCTTCCTGCAATAGATGCGGTCTGCCCTTCCAAACTTTCAAAATTATTTTTTATTTCCAGGCTGTGATGTGTTACATCATATTTGGTAATCTGAAAAGGATCCTTACCGTTTTCCTGAAGCGCAGCAAGCTTCTCCCTTCTTACCTTTAACAACTGATTGATATCCTGTTCTTGTGTGTTCCGTGTTTCTCCCACCGCTGATACTCCTTTTTCTTTTTTCGAATATAAAATTCTGGTGCCCCAAGCCTTATAAATCCATTTATCTGCAAAAATTAATTATTGGACCGCTGAATTTCCAGTACTTTATATTGCAATACGCCTACCTGTGTTTCCACGCTGACTACATCGTCTACTTTTGCGCCGATTAAAGCTTTTCCTACAGGGGATTCATTGGAAATCTTTCCCTTTAAGCTGTTTGCCTCGGTAGAACCTACAATCTTATATTCCAGTTCTTCATTATATTCCAAGTCCAGAATCTTTACCCGACAGCCGATATTAATCTTATCCAAGTCAACTTCATCTTCTACTACCACTTCTGCATTTTTTAATATTTTTTCCAGTTCTTCAATTCTTGCTTCGATGTCGCGCTGCTCATCCTTTGCCGCATCATATTCCGCATTCTCCGACAAGTCTCCCTGCTCTCTGGCTTCCTTAATCTTCTGGGCAACCTCCTGCCTTTTCACTACTTTCAGTTCATGAAGCTCATCCTCATA
>DNJW01000264.1 GCA_003488965.1 Lachnospiraceae bacterium
ATACGTGGCAACATTTTGGCAACAAAAAATCGGCAAGCCATAATAAATGATGTAATTGATGTAAAAACAGGCGTGAATTTGTATAAAACTTAAACAAAAATAGCTAATAATAGAGAGGAACACGCCGATTATGAACTATACCGTAATTTTCTTGTCAAAAGCTTTGAAATGATTATTGAGCAAAGCGGAAAACTATTGAAAAAGAAAATTACGCCATTTTTTGCGTCAAAAAGAGCTGTTGATAGACTGACATTCAAGGATATTTTTCGCTATGCGCATAAATATTCCTTATTAACGGAGGGGGAGACTGCAAGATGGATGGGATACCGGGATAATCGAAACAGCACGGCACATGATTACGGAGAGGAATTTGCCAATGAAACGCTTGTCTTGATAGAACCTTTTTTAGCGGATGCTAAAAACTTAAAAAAGATCATAGACTTAAAAGAGGTCATAGACTTAAAAGAGTCATGGACAATGATTGATATAAAGGAAAAATACTTGCATGAGATGATAAAAATATTCAATGAATATTGTCCGAAAGCGGAAATCTGGGCATATGGCAGCCGAATCGGAAACGACTCACACTCCGGCAGCGACCTTGATCTCGCTGTAAATAGTTTTCATGATAACACGAAAACTATTTATGAACTTCGGGAATTGTTAAATGACAGCAATATTCCGTTTTTAGTTGATATTCACGAGTTTGACAAGCTGCCGGAGCATTTTCGGAAAGAAATTCTTAAAAATTATATTTCAATTTTTCCAATGAAAAAGAGTCAAGTTAAGAGTGTGCTGTGAGGAAATTGCCTATCAGTTTATTTTGTCAATCCGTTCTTTCGCTAAAGGATAATCGCCGCATTTTTTGTAATAGGAAACTGCCTGATTTATCAGCCCGGCACATTCATAGATAACTCCGATGTTGTAATAAGACAAAAATCCGTTGACACCATAAACATCAGCTTCCGAGAACTGGGCAGCTTTCTCAAATTCATCAATGGCAGCCTGAAACATCCCGTTTCTCATATAGATAATTCCCATCAGGAAGACAAAATCGGCATGGACGGAAAAAGTATCATACACCCCTTCCAGCCCCAGGGCTTCTTCGGTCTGCCCCAGTTCCAGCAAGGTGTAGCCGTAAGTCTCCACCATCTGCTGTACATAGGAGAGAGAAGGGTCAACATCCATGGATAAACCGGAATCAAAATAAGCCAGCGCTTTTTCAAAATCCTTAATCGAGTAAAAGGCCTTCCCCAACTGATAATAGATATAGGGGGAGGGACCGTTTTCCTCTAAATCCTGCAGCAATAAAGGAATATTGCGTTCCGCCTTTTTTTTCTCCATCTCCGGTCCATAGTAACCCAGATGAAGCAGACGGAACGGGGTTAGGTAACGGGAAGAAGCCTCTCCGGAATGCAATAGTATCTGTTCGTGTATTTTACCGCTGAACCGGCAATATTTTTTTGAATAAAAACGAGCCGGTTTGGCCACGGAAACGGAATCGGAAGCACCCTGCCGGTACTGATTAATCTGTAATGCGATTCCCACCTCGCTTTGACGGGCTTCCGCTTCTTTCAGAAAAGCGGGCAGCCCCAAATAAATTTCCTCTGGATTTTCCAATATCTCATCGCAGTCCACAGCTAAAATCCAGTCATTCGCTGCTTTGGAAGCGGAAAAGTTTCTTGCCTTGCTGAAATCATCACACCATTCGAAGGAATAAATATTTTTTGTATAGCGGGATGCGATTTGTACCGTACAATCGGAAGAACCAGTGTCTACAAAGATTAGTTCGCAGTTCAGGGAAACCAGACGCCGCAGACACTCATCCAAATATTTTTCTTCATTCTTCCCTATCATGCAAATTGAAACAGGCATGGGATGTTC
The DNA here is from genome assembly GCA_003488965.1 of Lachnospiraceae bacterium. Lineage (GTDB taxonomy): Bacteria > Bacillota > Clostridia > Lachnospirales > Lachnospiraceae > Kineothrix. The sequence continues at coordinate 1,885 of DNJW01000264.1, forward strand.
CAGCTTTTCCTGTATTTTATGGATAAGTTCTTTGGAATCTTTATAATTATTGCACTGTTTAAAATATCGGATGGCTTCCTGCCAATTGCCCAGAAGCTGGTAAATGATTCCCAAGTTATAGTAAGAGACATAGCTGTTTCTTCCTTGCATGAGAAAAGCATCGGAGGAAAGAGCCTGCTGAAAACAGGCAACAGCATCCTCATACCTCCTAAGGTTCATGGAAACAACACCCATCAGGAAGTGCAAATCCGCAAGCTGATATAATGTATCGGAGTAATCATTTAAAAGCGCCAGCGCCTGCTCCGGTTCTTCATGACGGAAAAGAGCAAAGCCGTATTCTATGACAAACAAAGGCAAATAAGGCTCAAAAGGAGAAATTCCCAGTTCCCTTGCCTTTTTGAAGTATTCCAGAGAACGCTCTGGATTGAAATTCTTATAAGACATTCCTAATTGATAATAAACATAGGGTTTATGGTGCTGGGGGCAATCGGGAAGCATTTTTTCCAAAAGACGGATATTACGCTCTTGTTTACGCAAATCCTCTTCTTTGGAGCCATTATATCCGGAATGAAGAACCGATAGGTTAGTGGCGAAATTGGGACGAAGCGGAATCGGCGACAAAGGGACCAGCTGTTCATGGATAGGGTACTCAAAGCGGTAATATTTGCGGTGAAACAGAAGAGGGCAGGAAAAAGGAAGAACAGAAGATTCTCCGGAACTAGTGGTAAGCATGTTTTTAATCAATACATCTCCTAAAATCTCTTCTTTGCCTTCTATTAAAGAACACAGCTTTTTTGGATCAAAAGGCTCCAGTA
>DNJW01000260.1 GCA_003488965.1 Lachnospiraceae bacterium
AATATTATCCAGCCGCAGGTGAAGGCAAAGCAGCTGGAACTGTTTATCGATACCTTTGAGGTTGCCAATGAGGATGTGATAGCAGATGCCTTAAAGCTGAACCAGGTATTTATCAATCTGCTGAGCAATGCGGTAAAATATACGCCTGCAGGAGGAACGATTACATTCCGCATTATGCAGAAAACAACATTCCGCCACGGATACGGCGATTATGTTTTTATTATTAAAGATAACGGCACCGGTATGTCGCCGGAATTTGTACAGCATATTTTTGAACCCTTTGAGCGGGAGACAACGGCAACCCAGTCAGGCATTCAGGGCACCGGGCTTGGCATGGCGATTACAAAAAATATTGTGGAAATGATGAACGGTACCATCAGCGTGGAGAGCGAAGTCGGCAAAGGGAGTACATTTAGAGTTGAAATCAGTCTTAAGCTGCAGGACGTGGAAAAGAATGCGGAGCAGATAAAAGAATTAAACGGCCTGCGGGCGCTGGTAGTGGACGATGATTTTCATGTCTGCGACAGCGTCAGCAAAATGCTGAAGCAGATTGGCATGCGCTCCGAATGGACGACGTCGGGCAGGGAAGCGGTACATAGGGCGGAACTGGCCCATGATGAAGGGGATTCCTTCCATACCTATATTATTGACTGGCAGATGCCGGAAACCAGCGGGATAGAAACGGCGAGAAAAATCCGCAGTGTGGTGGGAGAAGATGCGCCCATTATCATACTGACGGCATATGACTGGTCGGATATTGAGGAGGAAGCGCGGAATGCGGGGGTTACTGCTTTTTGTGCAAAACCGCTCTTTATGTCGGATTTAAAATCGGCACTGCTGGCCGCCAACAATCTGATGGATAAGGCGGACGATAAGGCGGCGCCTTGGACACTGGCTGATTTTAGCGGGAAACGTATCCTGCTGGTGGAGGATATTGAGCTGAACCGGGAAATCGCCGAGGTGATATTGACGGAATCCGGTTTTGAGGTAGAGACGGCGCCGGACGGAACAGACGCGGTAGCGATGGTCGAGAATGCGGAGGAATATTATTATGATGCCGTTTTAATGGATGTGCAGATGCCGATTATGGACGGGTATGAGGCCACCAGAACCATCAGGGCTCTGCCTAGAAAGGATGTAAAGACCCTGCCGATTATCGCCATGACGGCCAATGCCTTGGAAGAGGATAAGGAGGCCGCATTAAAGAACGGCATGAATGCACACATTGCAAAACCGCTGGATATGGACGTCTTTATATCAGTGCTTGGAAAGTTCCTGGGCTGATAAAATGAGGGAAAAAGTTGTTGGGCAGGTAATTGCAAAATTTTAAGTTGTGAGAATATTCTGACAATATATTGGGTTTGCAATTGGCTAAAACCGCCGGACTGTGAAAGGAGTATGGTATAATTATGAAAGGAAACAGAAGTATGATAAGAGAGGCAAAAGGAATGGCAGTTTTGCTGGTCTTAGCATTTTTGGCAGCAGGATGCGGGCAGGGAAGCGATGGAAGGCTGCCTGTAGGAGAACCGGAGGAAGCGGCAGGGGAAGAGGCAGAGCAGGAGAGCGTGCCGGAGGATGCGGCAGAAAGCGGGAAAAGCGCAGGCTATGCGGATGGGGAGGATACGGAAATTTCCCCGGAACAGATGGATTTTATCAAATTTAATTATTATGTGGAATTAAATAATGATATTATCGATATTCTGGATAATATTAACTATTATTATGAAGTGGTGGATTACACGGAAGAATTTTCTTTGCTGCCTGACAGCGGACTTACTTATGGCTACCGCATTTACGGAAAGAATGTGGATACTTTGGAAGACTGCCTGCTCCTCGCCGACATGGAACCGGATTACGGAGAGCTGGATGAGCTGGTAAAGGAAATGGCGGAGCCTTTGGGGAATCTGATGACGGCTTTTTCCGATATCAGCGGGAGCAACGATTATGCCGATAACCAGTATCAGAAGGCAAAGGAGTACCATGAAGTGATTTATAGGGATGCGGAGCTGTTCGGTCCCCTTGGCTATGAATATCTTGACGCAATTGCCCAGATGGGAGATGCCAGAACTGCCGAAGAAGAAGCAAAGATGAAAGAGGATGGCCTGCTGATTATATACAATGCCAGCAGGGGGATTTCCATTGGAAGGCAAGTGCTGGATGAAATTTACAGCCAGGGAATTACGGATGAAAATATTACGCAAATGGACCTGACCCGGATTAGGGAGCTGCATGATGAACTGGTGGCCGTAGTAAGTGATTTCGATGCGGCTACTGCGGATAACGATCAGCTTATCAAAGAATCCATAAGCAACTCCCGTCCCTTTGACGGACTTTATGACGCTTTGATTCAGGCGCTGGAATGGATGATAAAGCAGGTAGAAAGCGGACAGCCCCTTGATTTAAGCGGTTCCGGGGCGCCTTTGGGTTCTATCGGCCATTTTTCGGAGACACTTTCCAAATGTGTGGACCGGTACAATTCGGTTTTTGTGGATTGACAAATCATCCATAAAATGTTAATTTTATATAAATAGTATGTAACTGGTAAGCAGGCATTAACTATGCATAAATTTAAGGGTGTTTATGCATGTTGATGCCTTTTTTCTTACTAAGAAACTGTATCATCAGATGCATACATTTATAATTTGCAGAGAAAAAAGGAATCCTATGCATAAATATCCGTAAAAAATAAAAACAGGAGGGATATGGTTATGAAAGACAAAATTTTTGGTGTGCTGCAGCGTGTAGGAAGATCCTTTATGCTGCCCATCGCAATCCTGCCGGTAGCCGGTCTGCTGCTGGGCGTAGGAGGTTCCTTTACAAATGAAACGATGCTGGAAGCTTATGGGCTGATGGGAATTATGGGACCGGGAACGGTTCTGAATGCCATTTTGCAGGTTATGAGTGCGGCAGGGGATATTGTGTTTGCCAACTTGCCTATTATTTTTGCGATGGGAGTCGCCATCGGTATGGCAAAGAAAGAGAAAGAAGTGGCGGCGCTGTCGGCAGCCATTGCTTTTTTCATTATGCATGCGTCCATAGGGGCAATGATTGCAAATCACGGAGGGGCGGAAGCCATGCTGGAAGGGGCAACCGCATCGGTGGTGGGTATCACATCCCTGCAGATGGGAGTGTTCGGGGGCATCATCGTAGGACTTGGCGTTGCGGCGCTGCACAACCGGTTTTATAAGATTGAGCTTCCCCAGGTGCTTTCTTTCTTTGGGGGAACCAGATTTGTGCCGATTGTCTGTGGGCTTGCTTATACAGTGGTAGGAATTTTGATGTTTTTTGTCTGGCCGGTGATTCAGCAAGGCATCTACGCAGTGGGAGGCGTCGTGCTGCAGTCCGGCTATGCGGGCACATGGATTTACGGACTGATGGAAAGGGCACTGATTCCCTTTGGCCTGCATCATGTATTCTATCTTCCTTTCTGGCAGACTGCGCTGGGAGGTACGATGGAAGTCGGGGGACGGGTAATAGAAGGGGCACAGAATATTTTCTTTGCGCAGCTGGCGGACCCTTCGGTAGAACATTTCGCAGTATCAGCAACCAGATTTATGGCAGGCAAATTCCCGCTTATGATTTTTGGTCTTCCGGGTGCAGCCTTGGCTATGTATAAGGTGGCAAAGCCGGAAAAGAAAGAGGCAGTGGCAGGCCTTTTGCTGTCTGCGGCGCTGACTTCCATGCTGACGGGGATTACAGAGCCTCTGGAATTTACCTTTTTATTCGTGGCGCCGGTTTTGTATGTCATTCATTGTGTGTTTGCCGGTCTGGCATATATGCTGATGCATATATGCGGCGTAGGTGTGGGCATGACTTTTTCCGGAGGCTTGATTGACTTATCGCTTTTCGGAATTTTGCAGGGAAATGCCAAAACAAGCTGGCTTTGGGTTATTGCTGTGGGGGCGGTATATTTTATCGTATATTATCTCTTGTTTTCTTTCCTTATAGTGAAGATGGATTTGAAGACTCCCGGACGGGATGACAGTGAGGAAGTAAAGCTTTACCGCAGAAGCGATGTGGATGCCCGTAAAAGGGGAGGCGGAAAAGGTGCAGGAGATGCGGTTTCGGCAGAGGATGAGCTGTCGGCTTCTATTTGCAGGGGACTTGGCGGAAAGAAAAATATTTCCGATGTGGACTGCTGTGCCACAAGGCTGCGCTGTACGGTGCATAAATCCGAACTGGTAGACGATAATTTATTGAAATCAACCGGAGCATCCGGCGTAGTGCATAAGGGGAACGGCGTACAGGTGATTTACGGCCCAAGGGTTACAGTGATTAAGTCCAATCTGGAGGATTATCTGGAAACTGCCCCGGAGGAGGAATATATTCCGGTCAGCGGCGATGCGGAAGGAAAGGTTCAAAAAACGGAGGAAAAACCGGCAGGCAAGGTTGTTAAGACGGAAACGGTGTACAGTCCGGTAACGGGAACCGCAGCAGATATTTCAGAAGCGCCGGATGAGGCTTTTGCCGGACGGATGATGGGAGACGGGGCTATGGTAGTTCCGGAAGAGCAGACCGTATATGCGCCGGAAGACGGGGAAGTCAGCTTTGTATTTGATACAAAACATGCGATTGGTTTTGAGACCGCGGAAGGGACTGCCCTGCTGCTCCATATGGGCATCGATACGGTGAATCTGGGAGGAAAAGGTTTTGAAGTACTGGTAAAAGACGGGGATAAAGTGAAAAAGGGCGATGCGCTGATGAAGCTGGATTTGGAATTTTTAAAGAATAATGCGCCGTCTCTGGCATCCCCGGTATTATGTACGGAACTTGCACCAAACCAGAAAATCCGTCTGCTTGCGCAGGGAAGAGTAAAAGCGGGAGAAGCTTTGATGGCAGTAGATACCTATGAAGAATAACTGCCGGAAGGCATCTGCGGGGGAGAGGAAATATGTTCAGAGTAAAGAAGGTATTGAACCACAATACTGTAATCGGCATCGGGATGGACGACAACCAGGAATATCTCTTAATCGGAAAAGGAATTGGTTTCGGGAGAAAGGTCAGTGAGAGAATACAAGCTCCCGAAGGGAGTACTGTATATTCTCTTCAGGAACAGACACAGCGGGGTTCGGCGGCGGAACTGGTGAAAAGCGTGAATCCTGTTTATCTGGAAATCGCCGAACAGATTTTGAAGGAAAGCGAGAAGGTTTTTGGCAGGATTGACTGGGCGATTCTTTTCCCCATGGCGGATCATATTGCATTTGCGGTAAAAAGAATACGGAACAATGAGCAAATCAGTAATCCTCTAACCGGAGATATCAGGGCATTGTTCCATATGGAATACAAGACGGCGGAACGCATCTGCCCTATTTTAAAGGAGCGGCTGGATGTGGAAATCGACGAGCATGAGGTGGGCTACATTGCCCTTCACATCCATTCCGCTATCGAGGATGAGAATGTGGCGCTTTCCATGCAGATAGCCAGAACGGTGAGAGAATGTATCCAGCTTGTGGAAGAGGAAACAGGGGAAAAAATCGATATGATGTCCCTTTCCTACAACCGGCTGATGAACCATGTCCGGTACATGGCGGCGCGGGCGGTAAAGGGAGAAAAGCTGAAACTGAATATGAACGATTATATGTCAGTAAAATTTCCGGATGCCTTCCGGCTGGCGTCGGTGGTATGCGGGCATCTGGAAAAATATATAAAAAAGCCTTTGGATGAGGTGGAAATCGGGTATCTGGCAATGCATATCCAGAGGGTTTCGGAGGAATAAAACGGATTATATTTTAACGGTTATATAAAAAGCGGAGGAATTGCTCCGCGGAGCGGTTGATAATCAGTTCTTCGGGGAAATTTATTTCCCTGATAAGCGCAAGCGCGTAAGTAAAATTACCTATATTAGAGTGGCCGTGGCTGTCACTGGAAAGAAGTACCGGATAACGGTATTTCCTGCAAAGTTCCAGTATAGTCCGGTCATTTTCTTTTACATCGCCCCGGTAACCGTCCGGGGATAAGGAACTGTTGTTGATTTCCAGCAGAACATGGCAATCCATGGCCGCTTCCGCCAAGCGGCGGTAATCTACCGGATATTTTACATCATCGGGATGGGCAATAATGCGGATAAAGGGGTTTTCTATGGCATGAATATAGGCCGCCGTATTTTCCTCCAGGCTGCCGGGCTTTATGCAGGGCAGATGCATGCCTGCCAGACAGTAGTCCAGATTTTTCATGATATCCTCCGGCAAATCCAGGCTTCCGGCAAAATCCAGAATATTCACTTCGGCTCCGTACAGCATATGTATCCCCATACGGAGAGAGGGCGCCAGGGACTGGCTTCTGAAATAAGATGCAGTGCAGGAATGGGGAATGGCAGGCCCGTGTTCGCTGATGCCTAACAGCTTGATGCCGGTCTGCGATGCATATTTTATCATATCGGTAACCGTATCATGGGTGTAATGGCCGCTGGATACCGTATGCGTATGAACATCTAACTCAAAGGAAAACATAATAAACTTCCTCCTTTTAAAACAAGATTTATAGGTAATTGCGAAATTCAGTGATTCTGCACTTGTCATTG
>DNJW01000437.1 GCA_003488965.1 Lachnospiraceae bacterium
CGCTCCCACCAGCATCGCCCCCATTGCATAGCGCGGACTTCCGTCAGCCCGGATAATGGATGCCAGCGTATTCTGTACCATTGCGAGAGGCATCATGGCATAAATGATAAATCCATAGTCATGGGCCATTGCCAGATTTGCATCTGTTGCACCAATCAGCCGCAGCAAACCGTCACCGCCAAAATAGCTGACTGCAATAATAACCAGCCCGGAGAGAAAAGAACACAATGCGGCATTCCCTACTCCCTTGTGAATCGTTTCAGTCTCATTCCGCCCTAAGGATACGCTTAAGTGTGCTGCCGCACCATCTCCAAAAAACAGCGACATCCCCCATCCCACAACAGTAATCGGGAAAATGACACCCGTAGCTGCATTGCCTAGGTAACCGATGCCATTGCCCACAAAAATCTGGTCAACAATGTTATAAAGACATGAAATAATAAGTGAAAAAATGCATGGAACCGCAAACCGTCCCAGCAGCCTGCCTAATTTTTCAGTACCAAGATATTGATTGTTTTCCATAAAATCCTCCTTATTTTTGCGCAAAAAAAGACACTTGCAGCATACGTACCGTAATCAGATTTACGCGCAGCGCGCTACATGTGTCGTTAATTGCCTTATTCAATTTCCAAGTAAAATTATATTTCTTTCCTTCCCGAAAATCAAAGGTCATTTTCCACAATCTTTCTTTTTCCGGCTATTGTGGATAATGCTATCCTATTTCCCTATCCCTGCTCCGTTACGTTGTAAATCCTGCATACTGGGTCATATACAGCTCATAGTATTTTCCCTTCTTTGCAAGCAATTCCTCATGATTTCCGCTCTCCACGATTTCGCCGCGGTCCATAACAATAATCAGGTCGGAATCCCGGATTGTAGACAGGCGGTGCGCAATCACAATACTGGTGCGCCCCTGCATAATACGCTGCATGGCATCCTGAATTGCCTTTTCGGTACGGGTATCCACATTGGAGGTTGCTTCATCCAGAATCAGAATTTTAGGGTCGGCAACAAACGCGCGGGCAATGGCGAGAAGCTGCCTCTGCCCCTGGCTGATATTTGCACCGGAGCCGGTCAGCACCGTGTCATATCCCTGCGGAAGAAATTCAATCATTTCCCGGCACTGGCTCATTTCTACTGCAGCCGCCAGCTGTTCATCGTCTGCCCCGTCATTTCCGTATTTCAGATTGCTGCGGACAGTATCCGAAAACAAAACCGTATCCTGCAAAACAATTGCCACATTCCGCCGCAGGCTATTCCTTGCCACATTCCGTATATTCTGTCCGTTAATGCAGATTTCCCCGCTGTCTATCTCATAAAACCGCATCAGCAAATTAACCACAGTTGTTTTTCCGCTTCCGGTTGCACCGACCAATGCTACTTTTTTGCCGTTAGGCACCGTCAGTGTAAAATTCTTAAGCACTGGCTTTCCCTCTTCATAAGAAAAATACACATTTTGAAATGTAATGGTTGCTTTTTCCTCTTTGGCAAGCTCCTCGCCGTTTCCGTCCTCATCCGCTTCGTCCAGCACGGCAAAAACCCTCTCTGCACCGGCAATCGCGGTCTGGAGCTGCCCATAAATCTGTGCAAGCTCATTAATAGGCCGGCTAAACTGTTTTGCATAAACGATAAACGCGGAAATCACGCCCACCGAAATCAGTCCGTTCACGGAAAACCATCCTCCAAAAACCGCAATAATAACAAACCCGATATTGCCGATGCAGTTCATAACCGGTCCCATAACACCGCTGAAAATATCCGTTTTAATCCCGGCTTTTGTAAGGGAATCCGCCGTGCCGCAGAAGTTGCCTATTGTAATTTTCTGATGATTGTATGCCACAACGGTACGATACCCGGAAACCATTTCTTCTACTATGCCGTTCAGCTGGCCAAGCAGCATTTGACGCTGGCGGGAAAACTTACGCACCCTCCCCGAAAGAATTTTGGTCGCCAGAAATGTCAGCAAAACAGTAGCAAGGCTAAGCAGGGCAAGCTGCCAGCAATACAATAGCATAATTGCCACAGTACCGGTAATGGTAAGCACTCCCGAAAACAGAGACGGCAAAGACTGCGAAACCGTAGTAGAGATATTTTCAATATCATTTGTCATACGGCTCATCACGTCGCCATGGGAATGCGTATCAAGATAACGAATCGGCAGCTCCATGATTTTCCCGAACAATTCCTCCCGCATCCGCTTCACTACATTCTGACTGAGCCGCGCGCTGAACAATCCCTGCAATAATCCGCAAAGGCCGTAAAGCAGGTATACGGAAAGCATAAGCAGCAGCGTATGCGAAAGGATGCCTGATTTTGCCCCGGCAATGATATCAACGGTCCTGCTTTGCAGACTAGGAGCATAGATGCCGCATACCGTACCAAATACAACAATCGAAAGCATACTGATAACCAATATTTTTTCGCGCATAAAATAAACGGCGATGCGCTTCACCGTCAAACCGATATTATCGGCATGCTCTGTCTCCGCAAAGCGGTCACGCCGGTTCATCATGCCGGGAATATTACGCTCAACCAACTTTTGATTCTGCCCTTCACTCATATGCTTTCCGCCTCCTCTCCGATTTGCGAATAATAAATATCCTGATAAGTCCGGCAGGATTCCAGCAGTTCTTCATGGGTGCCGCAGGCCAGAATACTGCCGTTCTCCAAAATAACAATCCGGTCTGCAGTACGCACGGAAGCGATTCTCTGGGCAATGATAATCTTCGTACTGTAAGGATGGGATTTTTTTAACGCCTGATACATATCCGCTTCGGTTTTTAGGTCTAGAGCGCTGGTGGAGTCGTCAAAAATAAAAATTTCGGCAGGCTTCAAAACAGCCCTTGCAATCGAAATCCGCTGTTTTTGTCCGCCGGACAGACTCATACCGCGCTCTGCCACAGCAGCCCCATATTTCTCCGGCATGGAAGAAATGAAACCATCTGCCTGCGCAATGACAGCCGCAGACTTTATCGAAGCGCCGTCCGCTCCCGGCATTCCCCATGCAATATTTTCTCCCACCGTCATACTGAACAGTTCGCTTTTTTGCATAACTACGGCAATTTTATCCCGAAGCGCCTCCTGCCGGTACTCCTTTACATCAATTCCATCCACTAAAACCGTACCGGTGCTTGCATCGTAAAAACGCGGAATCAGACTGACCAAAGATGTTTTTCCACAGCCGGTGGCTCCCATAACCGCCACCGTTTCTCCTTTATGTACCGTTAAATTAATATGGGAAAGCACATTCTGGCTGCTTTCTGGATAGGCAAAGGAAACGTCGCGAAATTCTATTTCACCCTCTTTTGCCGCTGCCCCGTCCCCAGAGCCGTCCGCCAGTTCCTGCTCGCTGCGGAGCACTTCTTTTACCCGCTTCCACGAAGTAATCCCTCTGGATATATTCTGAAACAGCATAACAAGCATTAGGATACCGTTTAGAAGCTGTGTCGTATAGGTAATCGCCGCCATTACAATTCCCGGCGTAGTGCTTCCCGTTCCTGTTTCATACGCTCCTATATACAAAATAACCGTGACAGCCACATACATCAGTGCATTGGCCAGAGGATTCATAAAAGCAAAAATTATAAGAGTTCTCAGCTGGGTTTTGACCAGTTTATCATTGGCTTTTCCAAAACGCAGCTTTTCGTAAACCTCCCGTACACAAGCTTTGATAATACGAATGCCGGATACATCTTCCTGCATAATGGCATTCATGGCATCAAGATGTGCCTGCAATTTGGCAAACAAAGGATTGGCTTTCCATAAACAGAAGGCAATGACGCCCACAAGAAACGGAAAAGCACACAGTACAACCAGCCCGAAATGCCTGTTCAGCCGAAACATAAAATACATGCTGCCAAAAGTCAGAAGCGAAGTGCGGAGCATGCCACGTACAAACAGCGAAACAAATGCCTGCACCTGTGTAATATCATTAGTTACCCTCGTCACCAGGGAACCGGTACCGAAGCGGTCAATCTGCGGAAAAGAAAAAGTCATAATTCTGCGAAAACAGTCTTTCCGAATCTCATTGCCGATATTCTGGCTGGATATATGTACAAATACATTGTTCAGAGAGCCGCAAAGCCCTCCGAACAAAACAAGACCAATCATTTGCAGTCCAAGCATTCCTATCAGCTGCAAATCAGAAATGCCGCCATTGTTTACGCCAAGAACACCGTCATCTACAATCCGGCTCATGATGCCCGGCTGAATCAAATCCATCATCACCTCACCAATCATGAAAGCGCCCGCAATAACGGCAAAAAACAAATAATGTCTGATATATTTCCACATGGTCAGTTTCCTCCATACTTATGCAAACCAGACGTGTCTGTCCTGCATACCGTTCAACTGCTTATAAGTTGATATAATAACCGCGGTGGAAACAACAAAAGTCAAAATATCGGATACCGGCATGGAATACAGGACTCCGTCCAGCCCGTAAAACCTCGGCAGAAGCAGCGCGAAACCAACTCCGAACACAATCTCCCTGACCATGGAAAGCATGGTGGATACCGCTGCCTTCCCCATCGCCTGCAGGAAGATAAACGCCGCCTTATTGATGCATGCAAACACTACCATGCAAAGATAAATGCGGAATGCCCGGACTGCAAAATCCGTATAATAAGAGCTCTCATTGGCAGCCCCGAATATGCCGATTAGTCCGGCCGGAAAAACTTCTACAATAAAAAGCGCCAGCGCACCCACCGCCGTCTCCGCTGCCAGCAATTTAGTAAACAGTTCCTTTACCCTTCCGCCTTCCCCGGCGCCCATATTATATCCCACAACCGGAATGCAGCCTGCCGCCATGCCGACCACAACGGAAATTACAATCTGAAAAAATTTCATCACAATGCCCACTACTGCCATGGGAATCTGCGCATACTGAGGCTGTCCAAATACCGTATCCAACGCACCGTATCTTCTTATCATGTTATTGATAGCCGCCATTGCCGCCACAAGAGATATCTGGGACAAAAAACTGCAAATGCCCAGCACCAATGTCCGTCCGGATATCTCTCTGTTCAGTTTAAAGTCTTTTCCAGATATCTTTACCGTCTTTGTATGCATCAGATACCATATTGCCAGAACCGCCGTAATAATCTGGCCGATTACCGTTGCTACCGCCGCTCCCATCATTCCCCACCGGAACACAAAGATAAAAACCGGGTCAAGTATAATGTTCGCCACAGCTCCCGCCAGTGTGGATGCCATCGCATACTTTGGGCTTCCGTCCGCACGGATTACAAGATTCATTGCCTGCCCGAACATATAAAACGGAATACCGAGAGAAATCCAAAAAAATATTCCTTTGAATGATAGAAGGTCTCCTCATTCACCGTTCCGCCAAACATGGCAATAATCTGGCTGCTGAAAACAAGATAAACCGCACACAGTACAAGGCTGAAAAGCACGGTAAGCAGTATGGAGTTCCCCATACTTTTTCCTGCATCCTCCGTTTTCTTTTTACCAAGGCTCAGGCTCACAAATGCACAGCAGCCGTCTCCTATCATGACGGCTATTGCCAGAGCGATGACTGTCAACGGAAATACCACTGTATTCGCTGCATTCCCATATGAACCCAGATAAACGGCATTGGCAATAAATATCTGGTCCACAATATTATACAAGGCCCCTACAAGAAGGGAAATAATACAAGGAACCGCATATTTCATCATCAGCTTCCCTACCGGCTCCTTTTTTAAAAATGAATTACTTTTTGTTTCCATGTCTTTTCTCCTTTCAGGCAAAAATAGTAATCAGTTGCAAAACTCAGTGATTCTGCAC
>DNJW01000432.1:0-2954 GCA_003488965.1 Lachnospiraceae bacterium
GAAAGCGCGTCTGTGTTGGAATATACAAGCTGCACAATGACAAGTGAAGAATCACTGAGTTTCGCAATTACCTATTTAAACTGGGGAGAAAGGAGCAGAGGTATCAGGATGTATCGGATTTTGCTTGTGGACGATGAAGCGCTTATCCGGGAGGCTGTCAGTGATAATGTAAAGTGGGAGCAGTATGGATATGAATTGGCAGGCAGCTGCGAAAACGGGAAAGAGGCTTTGGAATTTATAGAGAAAAATCCTATAGATGTAGTTCTTACGGATATTTGCATGCCATATATGGATGGGATGCAGCTGAGTGAGAAGCTGTGCGAACATTATCCGTCTATCAAAATCATTATTTTGAGCGGATATGATGATTTTGATTATGCAAAAAAAGCAATCCGCTACGGTGTCAAAGAATACCTTTTAAAGCCGATTACGGCAGAGGAAATGGGCGGTGTGCTGCTGGAATTAAAGTCGGAGCTGGATGAGGAACGGCGGACGGAGCGCAAGGTGCTGGAACTGGAATCGGCTTACCGCAAGGGGCAGCAGCTTCTATATTCCGATGCGCTGCTCCATTTGATAAGGGGAAGCAAGGCGGATGAAGAAATCCGCAAGGAACTGGAGAAGGTAGGACTGAATCTGGATTCTGCGGTATATAGGGTGGCAGTGGTGGAACTGGATATTTATGCCCGTTCCAACAAGCTGGACGAGGAAAGGAAGAGGGAGAGTGCCCTTATGGCATTTGTGCTCCATAATATCAGCCAGGAGATTGTGGAAAGAAGCAAAGCGGGGGAAGTATGTCAGGGAAAAGACCATCGTACTTATATTCTGTTCCGTTCCAACCGTCCGTTGGAGCTGCGTCAGACTGCAGTGGGAATCTGTAAAGAAATTATTGCCCAGATGAACCGGATTATGCAGCTGGAGGTAAACATCGGCCTGGGAAATTATGTAACGGAAACGGAGAATATATACAAATCTTATGAAGAGGCAGAGGAAGCGCTGGAGTATCACTATATCATGGGCGGCAACCATGTGATGGAAATAGAGACAATCAGGGAAGAAAAAGGTCTGGCGGATGTGGACAGGATGCTGGATGAAATAGCGCTTCATGTGAAAGGCAATGAAAGCCGGAGAATAGAAGAGGATTTTGCTTCTATGGAAGAATCCTTAAGGAAATGCCGTTATGACAGAAGGAGCGCGGGGATACTTTTCCAGAGAATTGTGGATATGCTGGATGAGTTTTGCAGGCTGTCGGAAATGGAAAGCGGCCAGCGCGCCGCATCCCAAGGGGATGTTCTGGAAAAGGTGCTGGCGGCGGAAGATCTGAAGAAGGCAGTGGAGATTTTAAGCGCTTATTGTGTGGAAATAGGAGAATGGCTGGACAACCAGAAAAATATAGGAGGTAAGAAGTATGCGGTAATGGCAATGGATTATATTGAGAAAAATTACAGCGACTGTGATTTGAGTCTTCATTCTGTCTGCTCTTATTTAAATATCAGCACCAGCCGGTTCAGTACCATATTCAAGCAGGCCACGGGGACAACCTTTATGGATGTGCTAATCGGGCTCAGGATGCAGAAAGCCAAGGAACTGTTAGAACATACGGATATGAAAAATTATGAAATCGCAGAAAGGGTGGGATTTAACGATTCCCATTATTTCAGTATTGCCTTTAAAAAAATTACAGGAAAGACCCCTACCGAATATGCGAAGGAAATGAGAAAATAAATGTCTGAAAAAGGAAACAGATTTACAATTTTATCCTTATTTAAAAGCGTAAAAACAACCATGCTTTGTCTCTTTTCGCTGCTTATTGTTATTACAATGGCTATTTTTCTGATGATATCCGTAGATTATACAAAAAAGACAGTTCTGGAAAATTCTACAGATTATACTTCCCGTCTGGTGCGTCAGGTAAACAGGGATATTGACTCCTATATTGATTATATGGAAAATATTTCTTCTATGATTATTCAGGGTGGCGATGTGCAGAAGTATCTGTTTATGGATATGTCAAAGGCGGATACGGAGGAGGTTTACAGCCGTATCGTCACCCAGTTTAATACGGTGGTGGAAACCAGGCAGGATATTTCCAATATTGCGGTAGTGACAGAAGCTGGAAACTATATTATCAACGACGGAACGGATACATTGAATGAGAATGTTTCCCTGCAGGATGTGGAATGGTTCGAAAAAGCGCTGCGGGGAGACGGGAGAATTCTTACTTCTTCCCATGTCCAGCATGTGATACGGAATAATTATAAATGGGTGGTGACTTTAAGCAAGGGAATTGAAAATCCTCAAACGGGGGAAAACGGAGGCGTCTTTTTTATTGATTTGAATTATAAGCTGCTGAAGGACTTGTGTGAAAATAACAGTCTGGCTACCAACAGCTATGTTTTTATCATGGATAAGTCGGGAAAGATTATTTACCATCCCAAGCAGCAGCTTCTGTACAACGGACTGACGGAAGAAAGGACCGGGGAAGTGCTGGAATACGGAAGGGACGGCTATTTTATAACGGAAGAAGAGGGGGACGGCAAACTCTATACGGTATCGGTATCGGAAAAAACCGGATGGAGAGTAGTAGGCGTGGCGGATATTTCCGAGCTGATGAAGAATAAGAAGGAAACGGAATCTATCTATGTATTGACGGCGGCGGTACTGCTGGGTATTGCCATGGTACTGTCTACTTTTTTTGCTACGGCAATTACCAGGCCGATTAAAGAACTGAAAGATTCCATGAAAGAGGTGGAAAAAGGAAATTTTGACGATACGGTAACTATCCGTTCGGGCAGCGAGATAGACAGCCTTGGAAATTCGTTTAACCTTATGACGGCGAAGATACGCCAGCTGATGGAGCAGAATATCTATGAACAGGAGGAAAAGAGGAAGAGCGAATTAAAGGCACTCCGTTCCCAGATTAACCCGCACTTTTTGTATAATACGCTGGATTCTAT
>DNJW01000432.1:3213-4630 GCA_003488965.1 Lachnospiraceae bacterium
TTTGTATAATACGCTGGATTCTATTATCTGGATGGCAGAAGGAGGAAAAAACAAGGAAGTAGTAAGGATGACTTCTGCCTTGGCCAAGCTTCTGCGCCAGAGTATCAGCAATGACAATGAAAGAATTCCGCTGGAGAAAGAAGTGGATTATGCGGGAAGCTACCTGATTATTCAGAAAATGCGTTATAAAGATAAGCTGGAATATGAAATCGAAGTGGAAGAAGACATTAAGAAAGAAGAAATTATCAATCTGATTCTGCAGCCTCTGGTAGAAAACGCTATTTACCACGGCATTAAATACAAAGGCTCCAAGGGGCTTATCCGTATTGTGGGATACGGGGAAGATGATAAAATTATATTGAAGGTGATTGATAACGGCATCGGTATGGATGAGGAGACGCTGAAAGGGATTTTTGACAAGTCGAAGGCCGTTGAAGGGAGCAACGGAGTAGGAATCCATAATGTACAGACACGGCTCTGCCTGTATTACGGAGCGGAATATGGCCTCCATTTTGAAAGTACTTTGGGGGAGGGAACTACGGTAACGGTTACTATCCCAAGGAATTTCAGGGAGGAGGAACGCAGATGAGGATAGATAGCAGAAAAGTGCTGCTGTGGGCGGCAGCCGGAATTATGCTGGCGGCGGTATGTTTTTTTTTCCTGAATAACGGAAGGGAAAGGGACGATAAATTCCGTATTATTTTTATTCCGAAGGTTATTGACGAGCATAATGATTTCTGGAAGCTGCTGATTGAAGGGGCGGAAATGGCGGCGGCGGAAAATAAAGTGGAACTTACTATAGTGGCGGCGGAAACCGAAGATGACTATGAAGAACAGAATGCGCTGATTGAATGGGCTGTGGAACAGAACCCTGACGCGATTCTGCTGACGCCGTCCAGCTTCACGGAAACAACGCCTTATGCAAAAAAGGTAGTGGAAAAAGGAATACCGCTTATACTGGTGGATTCGGAGGTAAATGAAGATATCGCCGATACGGTAATTGCTACGGATAATGTGAAGATAGGAGAAGTGGAAGGCAATTATATGAGACAGTGCGCCACGGCGGAATCCCAGATTGCGATTATGGGCCATGTGGAAGGCTCTTCTACCGCTATTGAAAGGGAAGAAGGAGTGCGGAAGGGACTGGGGGAATATGAAGACAGAATTGTGGCGGTACGGTTCTGCGATTCCGATTACGATAAAGCCTATGACCTGATGATGGAACTGATGGACAAGTATCCGGACATTGATTTGGTGGCTGGGCTGAATGAATATTCCGCGGTGGGAGCGGCAAGGGCAATAAAAGAAAGAAACCTCCAAAACAGAATCCGGGTAGTAGGAATTGACAGTTCCCTTGAGGAAATCCAGTTTTTGGAGGAAGGAATTTTTGAAATTATCGTTATACAGAATCCCTTTA
>DNJW01000432.1:4850-5053 GCA_003488965.1 Lachnospiraceae bacterium
AAATGGGCTATCTGGGTGTAGAGGCGGCAGCCCATATATTACATGGGGAAAAAGTGCCGGAGAATATAGATTCCGGCTGCGAGCTGATTAGCAATGACAATGTATATACGGAGGAGAACCAGAAACTTTTGTTTCCGTTTAGCGAGGAGTAGGGGATAGGTCCTTACGTTTTACGGTCACAGTTCCATGGCACAAAAAGGATT
>DNJW01000432.1:5361-7180 GCA_003488965.1 Lachnospiraceae bacterium
CAGTTCCATGGCACAAAAAGGATTTTCAGGAAATAGATTGTCAGAAGGTTCAGCAAACATATGGGTTTTATAAATAGTGGAGAAGATAAAGAAAGGATGGGCGGCGGTATGCTGGAAGGTGTGGAAAAGATATTTGAGGAAATGCAGGCGATGATGAAAAAGCTGAAGAAAGCGTCTTATGAAAAAAATATGGCGGAATTCAGGGAAAAGCATGGGCATTATTTTAAGGAAATGATGGATTATATGGAGCAGGCAGAGGATAAGGAAAAGGCGGCGAAGGATATCGGGACAGCTTTTGCCGACAGGGTAGAACAGGCCTATACCCAGAAAGGAAAGATTAACGGCAGGGTGCAGGCGGATTTGAATTTCTTTATGATATATTATACCTTCCCTGCCATCCTGATGACGGGCAGCAGCTATGCGAAAGCAGTGGCGGATGCGGTGTGCGGCGAATGGGGTGGACGATTTAAAAACAGCAAGATAGGATATGCCGATTATGACACTATTTACAGCGGGTTCCGCGAGAAGATACTGGGAATTTTCTAATCAATGGCACAGAGGATGTACGGGAGACGGCTTGATGACAAGATTAAAGCTGTGTGAAAAGCCGTTTTGCATACGAATGATTCATTCTGCGAATAAAGTCCAGTTATTATTATTGCCCGCAGGCGTTATCTGAGTATAAGCTTCCTTTTTTGGGATATTGCAACCCGGATGAATTCTGCTACAGCTCTTTCCGGTAAGCGGTGGCGCTCTGGCCGTAATAGCGCTTAAAGGAAGCGGAAAAATGTTCGATACAAGAATAGCCAGTATCTTCAGCGATTTGGGTAATGGACAGTTCGGGGTTCTGTAAAAGAATGGAAGCGGCAGACATGCGGGCTTCCGTTTTTTTCTGCAGGAAGGTTTTTCCGTAATGGATCTTTAACAACCGTTCTGTCTGACGGATTCCCAGTCCTAGACGGGAGGCAAGCATATCCAGGGTCAGTGTGCGGTATTCGTAGAGAAAGCATTCCTCAATAATCAGATATTTGTTGTCAATAAGATTGGGGGCATCGGTATAGGTGTTGGTTTCCGCTGTCCCTTCATAGTTCCGTATTAATTTAATAATCAGCTGCTTTAACAGGATTTCCGCCTGGATGGAATAACCCGTATAGCGGTGCTCCAGTTCAAAAAAAAGCTGTTTCATTAAAGCATGGATGTCCTGTCCGTCCTGCCCGAACCAGAAATCGGTCTGGCGGAAAACATTTGCCAGCGCCTTTTCGGAAGAAGAAACGGAGGGGGAAGAGATACGTCCTATTTTTAAATAAATGCAGTATTCGCACATCGGCTCCTTGTGGCTGGGAATCTGGGCATGCTCAATAAAGGGCCCGGTGATAAAAAGAGTGTTGGGCACAATCTGGTAGGAATTTCCGTTAATGACGGCATGGCCGTACCCAAAGGGAATATAATGGATTTCATAGCTGTTTTTGCTGTGGCTGTGAAGGGGGATGGAGCGTTCAAAGCGTTCAAAAACAATATTGGAAATATGAAAACCGTATTCTCCCAGAGAAAAATGCAAATCGAAATGGTCTAAGCGTTTTAACATAATTTTCCTCGTTTCCGCACTGGTGCCGCCCTTCTGTTTCCGTTAAAATAGATTTCGCCCTTATTGTAGTAGATTCCGCTGCATCTGTCAAACTTGATGGAACATACTGGGCTGAATTGTTCTTCGTGGGGGGAGTGGGTTATTGTTTACTGACATTAAAAATCTGGCGAAGCTAGAGCATATATTCGCCAACACGACATAAAATAATAAAAAAAGGCAAATATGTCTCTTACA
>DNJW01000009.1 GCA_003488965.1 Lachnospiraceae bacterium
CCCTGTTGTCACCCATTGCTTCACCTCCAAAGCATATTCAAAAAGTGCCCTGGTATCCTCAAATCCCGTCGCTATAATGCCGAATCTCACTGATAACTTCCCCGTATGCCTGTTTCTTTCCAAACAAAAGTGTCGTTCCGAGCACAAAACCATCCATCCCCATCGGCGCAAATCTTAAGATCTTTTCCGCGCTGCACGCGCCGTCCCAGTAAAGTTTAAACCGCATCTCTTCCTTCAATGTCAATAGCCGATTTATCTTTTTTCCCACGTAAGGCATATACATCTGACCAGCATTACCCGGATTGACTGTCATGACAAGAACCTTCTTAACAATACGAAGCATCTCATAGATCGTCTCCACGCTTGTTCCTGGATTGATGGCAATGCCGGGCACCATGCCCGCGTCTATGATCTTCTGCAGGGTTGTGGATGGGTGATACTCGGCCTCCGGGTGAATATATACTGTATCACCTTGTCTAAGATTGTTCAAAAACAACTGTACATTGTTGTTGGGGTGCTCAATCATCAGATGCACGTCAAGCGGCTTCCTGGTCGCACTGGCTATGTATTTCATATCGTTTAGGGACATGGCAAAATTAGGCACATAACGTCCGTCCATAATATCAATATGGAACGAGTCGATGCCCCCCTCGTCCAGTTCCCTGATCTCTCTCTCCAGATTGCCGTAATTGGCACACATCATGGAGGCTGTTAATTCAAAATCCATTTTTCTTAATCCCTCCCATTTTTATATTAAAAATCTGCATCCTGCATGTACGATGTTTAACTTATCCTGATTATACATAAAGTACAAGGTTTCCAAAGTTTCCCCCATATATCCTATATATCTGTCATGACGTTCTCCCCTAGGGTTGCTGTTCCGCTCAATCTCCTCCAAAATGGGAAAAAGCCATCCGCAATAATCCGCAAGAATCTCCTTACGGGCCAGAATAATATTATAATTATAAAAATACTGTTGTTTTAAGATAACCTCAAAAGCTTTGGCATATTCCGGCTGCTGCTTCCTTAGGACAGTCAGCAGAATATTCCAATCTTCATCCGTCAGATATCTCTTATGATGTTCTTCCATATCAGGCTCATATGCCATAGGATATGGCAATACAGCATCCACCGCATTATCCGCCAGCCTTAAAGTATCATCTTCGGACAGTTCCAAAATACGCCGGTAATGCGATAATCCATAATATTCCTTGTTATCGTTTACTGTCCTATACAAACCCTCTTGTGATAAACGGTTCTTCCATATCCAGTAAAGCGCCGTCAATTCCGAATAATTCACATTTTTTTCTGAAATATTCTCACCATCACAATCTAAAATATTTGCCACTCTCTCCTTGCATAAAACAGCGCCTACCTGTATCGGCGTCACCCATTCCGGCATTTGATAAGCCCCCCTCAACGGCTTGTCCAAATAAAATTTGGCCATAAACATATGCAGCTGCGGTTCATGGCATCCTACCGGCAATGCGGATAACGGCATATATTTTCTGCCGCATACATAATGGTAACCCATAAGCTCCGACCACCGCAGAGACGTCAAACGGACATGGCAATACATCCCATACCCTTCCAATGTCCCTTCTATATCTTCCATTACATTTTCCGGTGTAGCTATCAGCACTTCAATATTATTTTTTTCTTCCAGCGAAAGACCTTCTGCAAATGATTTTATCTCCACGACCGGAATACCTGACAGAGTTTCCGCATTTACTCCCCGTTCCGTTACCAAAAAACACCGGATTTTTCTTTCAGGATATAAATTATGTATTGCCTGACAGACACCAAGCGCTATTCCTTGCGCCCCATATATCGCTAAATCCATTTCATCCTCATTTCTATGCAGCCTTCACGCATAACGGAGTCTGCGGATACAGTATAGACACAAACTCTTAATAAAAAATTGCAATTTTCCGCCTTATTCTATATTGCATATAAGACAGTTTCCGTATGTATATAACTATAATGACGCAAATATAATTTATACTCCGGATTTAATTCCAAAATTTTCAGCGGAATCTCTATGATGTCCTCCGGTTTATGGTACACACATATCGCCAGTCTGGGCTTATACTTCCCAATCGTATTTTCGGCTCCTTTCAAAGCTTCCATTTCGCTGCCTTCAATATCCATCTTAATAAAAGATACCGGTTTCCCCTGCAGTTTTTCATCAATAGATGTCACCTTAATCACCGTATCTCCATTCTCGGATATGGTACATTTTTCTTTGTTTCCGGCACAAAAAGCCAATTCGCCCGAACCGCTCCATAAACCCTCTTTGTATATGATAAACTTCTTGTTTTCGTTCCTTAACGGAATTAATTTTTTATAATTATCCTCATCTGGTTCAAATAGATAAGCGGCATCATAATTCCCATTGCACCATTGAATAAATTTCACACTGTCTACGCCGTCCAAAGCCCCTCCGTCAATAAAGCTTTCATTGGCATGGGCTTGCATAATACCGCTGTCAAAATATTGTGTATCCTTTCCCAGCCACCACTCCTTTTGCGGAGTAAATATTCTTTCCTCGGCAATTCCCATCTCTGACAGCTGCTTTTCTATTTCTTGTACATAATAATTCGTGCCGATTGCTACTATGTACTCTTCCTTTTCTTTCAATATTTGGGGACTGTAAACCTTCAATCCCATTACCTCACTTCCCCACAGCTTTTCATTATTATCTATAAATCCTGTTGCCGGCTTCCCTGCAAATGCCAATACACTTGCAATCTGCATTCCTGCGCACCCTGCACCGAAAATAACAGTAGGCTTCTCCTTCTTCTCCATCCATTCAAGGAAACACATCATAATATCATCATTTCCATAACGCCTCATTTCAGCACTGACCATTTCATAGATATACCCTTTATCCCCTGATAAAGAATACTGCAGCCTTTTCATAAAAATATCCCTTGATACTTTATCCTCTAATTTTTCATATATCCTTTTTATCTGCTCATAACTTGTCATTCCAATCTCCTTTTAAAAACATTTACACAATGAGGCAATACTGATATCAGATTTTCCTCCCCGCTTCTTATATCAGACCAAATGCTTCCATCACCGTTTTGCTTTTTACCAGCTTCTCATCCATCGCATGAACTCTTTCATATCCATATTTTTCTGCCAGTTCCCTATAGATTGCACTTCTGGCCTTTGCAAAAGAACTTGCTATAACAATTGCATCAAATTTATATCCGGCTATCTTATCCGGTGCTTCCACAGAAAGTCCCTGTTTTTTCAATTCCGCATAATTGCGGTCAGCCAATGCCGTTATTGTACAGATTCCCGTCTGCTCTATGTATTTGTATAACCGCTGTCCGTAGGTTCCCATTCCATAAATGATAATCCTACTCCCCTTTTTTACCTTAGGAAAAGGGAATAAATAATCCAGTCCCTCCACTCCCTCAAGCAAAGCATCCGCCCTTGGAACCATCAAAAAAAGCATGTATTCCTTCCACTGTTCCGTTAAATCATAAACCGTCCTATATTTCTTAAATAATTCGGATACTGTACGATATAAAATACGATATCTCTGACGCTCCATACGGACATCCGGCTTTTGTTTTACCGTTGATGCCCGGGATTGCCGATAGTGATATAGACATTTATCCAATATATAGACACTGTCTGCATTTAGCATGCATGGATATGTACATGCCGCATCGTCTCCCATAGTAATTCTCTCATCCACTGCCAGCAAAAATTTCTCCAGACATTCCCTTCGAAACAGCTTATCCCAAAGTCCGGGAAACAGTCCCCACTCAAAAAATGCCCCGTTCACAATCATATTGGGATATACCTCTTCTATTAACGCCTTCTTATCATACCGTCCCGCCGGAATCCCTTGATATACCTCTTTATGGCTGCCTCCCGTATCCTCAAATCTTCCGCACATTGCAATGTCTGTCTTCTCCCGGATAAGAGCCGAAAAAAGACATTCCAGCATATCAGGCTCCATCCAGTCGTCGCCATCGGCAAATGCAATATATTCTCCCTTTGCATAAGCCATTCCCGTCTTGCGTGCGCTGACTGCCCCACCGTTTTGTCTATGGATAACTACGATACGGGAATCATTTTTCTTATACTCATTACAAATTTCATAACAGCCATCCGTTGAACCGTCATCAATCAGAAGAATCTCCAAATCCCGGTATGTCTGCCCACAGATACTTTCAATACACCGGGGCAGATATTCTGCATTATTAAATATTGGAACGATAACACTAATCATTCTTTCTTTTCCTTTATATATTTTTATTGATTCCAATAAGCTAGAATATTATGATGTGATTTTCGCTTTTCTTCGTCCGGCAGCTGCATCCAGTCCTTTCCATAAAGGTTGTCCAAATATTCCTTATAACCGGCCGGAACATTTACTTCAATATCCTCAAACTGCATGCGCAATGTTTTATCATATACCTTCCTGCCGGTACTGTCTTTCTCTCCATATATTGTTCCTAAAACCCCTGCATAAGACGCACTGTCAAAATCATACGCACTCAAAAATTTCTTTTGATCCACAAACCATTTCGAAAAAACATCCAAGCTTCCATTTGTAGCATAAAACTCCTGCCATATCCGGCGGTTCAGCTCCTTATAATTTGTAAAAAATAAATGCCTTTCCTCCGCATCATCCGGCAGACCTATCAGAGGAAAAATATCCACCCATAAGGGGTTAATTTTTCTGACCGTTCCGATATTTTCATTTATTACCGTTCTTTTATCCACAACCTTTGCAAGCAAATCCGGAAAGTCGTTTACTCTTGCCGTGCCAAAGCCAATCATATCAAAACGATCAGTTTCCTCAAAAATATCAATTAATTTCAGATAATCTTTCCATGGAAGAAAAATGTCTATATCATCATCCCATGGAATAAAGCCTTTATGACGGATAGTCCCCAGAAGCGTGCCCCCGCACACCCAATATCTGAGATTATTTTTCCTGCAAATCCCGTCCACATAAGCAAGCATCTGCTTTTCCGTTTCTTTTATCTCCGGCAAAGTCATCAGCGGCTTTCCTGCAAAATAACAGTTAAGCTCCTCTTCCCCAAAATCATATACAATATAATAATGTACCCCTTCCTGATATCCCATCGCTTCCAGTTTCTGCATTTCCGCTCTATAATCTTCTGCTGCAAGCAGGATTACAGCCTTGCTGTCAAAAGGCTGCAGCCTTTCCTCAAGCGTCCATACATTAATCACATTTGATTCCTGATTCAGAAAACGGCATGCAAAATTTTTAATTTCAGATTTATATTGCACCACTAAGGCTTCGTCATCCGACACATAGCCCTCTACATTGCAATATCCTAAATTGGAAAGAATGGTCCGCATTGCAAACGAATATCTGTCAAGCCCGTATAAAATTACTCTCTGCTCCCTGCTGATAATTCCCCGCTTAATAAAAAGCTCCACACCCTTTGCAATTTCTCCGATTATACTTTTGATATAATATGCTCCCATTTTAAATTTCTCTCATCCCATTCATTTCTTTCCTTATCTTTATAGTCCTTGCAATACCCTCGTCAATGGAAAAGGCCGGCTGCCATCCCAATGCTTTGAGTTCATCATTACTCACAATCTGCCTGGCGATAGGAGATGCCTCCAGCTTTTCGGCGTTATCAGCCGCATGCACCCTTACCCTGCATCCTCCGGCTGCCGCACATTGTTCGGCAAAAGCTCTCACCGAACAGCATCCATCAGCGGAAATTCCGTACACAGCCCCTCTTTTTCCCCTAGCCAATACCGAGAGCAGACCGGAAGCGCAGTCGGCCACATACGAGAAACTGCGTATCTGTTCTCCGGCACTGTACATTTCAATATCATTGCCTTCAGCCGCCGATGCGATAAACTGTGTTGCCGCCCTATTGTCCGACGCTGACGCATTTGCCCCAAAAGTATGGCAAGGCCTTGCAATCACAACATCCGTACCATATTCCTCCATATAGGAAATGCACAAAGTTTCCGCCGCTTTCTTTCCAATCGGATAACATGCCCTTGCAGACAGATGGTCTACCTTCTCCTGCACCTCTCCTGAGGATACAAATAACATCCTGCATCCTTCCTTTCGCCCTGCCGCCTCCAGCGCCCTCTGCGTCCCTGTCACATTCGACAGCAGCACTTCCGCCGGCATTTCCCTGAACGCTTTCGGATGTCCGTAGCTTGCCGCATGAATAATGTAATCAAACGGCATCTCTATATGCATCGTCCCCACATCCGCTTCCATATAATTCAAACCGCTGCCATCCTCACTGCCAAACCGCTCCTTTAAATGCCTCCCATTCCTGCAAACCGCCCATAGTTCAGTTTTAGAATTTAAATTTTGGTTCGCATAAAGAAAGCAGTCCGTAATAAATGCCCCAATCAGCCCCGATGCGCCAAGAATCAAAATCCTTTTTCCGCAAAAAGCATCAAAACCTACGATATGCTCCACAGCCGTTTTCACATCCTGACAATACGCCCTACTATCCAAATATTCCATACCAGCCCCCCAAATCCTAAGTCTTCATCCACTCTGCCCTCTTTGCCAAAAGCAAAGCCTTAAATATATCAATATCTTCTACTGTAGTCAGCTTGAGATTTTTTTCCGAACCTTTGGAAAAATGAACATTCTCACCCATCTCTATCATAAGCGTGCAAGATGCTGTTGAATCGGTAATTCCTTGTTCCAGTGCTTTTTTGTGAATATCCATTAATTTCCCAAACCGAAACCCTTGCGGCGTCTGTGTCCTTTTTAAATAATCCCGGTTAAATATCTGATTGGAATCTTCCTGATTCTCTGACACCAGCATCGCCTCTGCACACGGAATACAAGCAATAGCAGAACCATATTCCACCGTTTTGCTGATACAGTCAGAAATAATTTCTTCCGATACCAGCGGCCGGATTGCATCATGAATCAACACTATATCTTCCTGTCCGTGATTTTTTTCTATCTCTTTCAGTCCTCTGTAAATGGAATTCTGCCCGCAGTCCCCGCCTTTTACTATAGAAACAACTTTTGTAAGGTTAAACTGCCTGACATACGCCCAGAGCACTTGTTCCCAGCCCTCAATACATACCACTACGATTTCATCTATTGCAGGATGCTTTTGGAACACCTCCAGCGTATAGATAATGACAGGCTTTTCATTTACCGTAAGAAACTGCTTCGGTATATCCTGATGCATACGGTTTCCGCTTCCGCCCGCTATAATCATTGCAATATTCATATCAGCCTCCCTTAAGACAATTGCTCACATTTTTACTTTTGGAAAAATGCTCTGTTTTATATAAATATTTGCTTGTTCTTACATCATTCCCTAATGAT
>DNJW01000245.1:0-2090 GCA_003488965.1 Lachnospiraceae bacterium
TATCAAGCTTATTTTTCAATCTAGTCTCCATTCCGGAGCGTTTGCGCAACAGGTTCATTTTGGCTTATTTGTGACGCTCCGGCACAAATGGGTTTTCTCCCAGTCCGCAGCTTTTGGACTGTCATACACTGAAAGCGCCGTCTCAATATCCTTTATCCTGTCCGCTATTTCTTTCTGCCTTTCTTCCTTTTCTTTGCCGTTGGCACAAAGTTTTTCCATAATCTGTATATATAAGTTATGCTCCCGCCGCAAATATGCTTCCAATACAGAACTCTTTTTTTCCAGAAGAACCGGTCCGTACCTGTCCTCTATCCGTTGCCGCCTGCTCTCTTCCCGGTTTCCTCTGTCCCATTCTTGTTTTTCCTTTCGGCAGTCCGTCCTTTGTTCCTGTCCTGCCGCCGGCGGCAGAGCTTTTATCACCGGGTAATACTTCCCTTCTTCCAGAACCATATCTTCGTCTGCGATGCGGTAGCCCTCTTTCCGCAAATATTCCCTTACCATCTGGATTTCCGATTGGGGCTGCAGGACACACTCCTTCATCGCCCGGATTTTATCCTTTCCCTCTTCCAGAATCCTCCTCACCAGCCTTCCTCCCATACCGGCACAGATAAGAGCATCCGCTTCTCCTGCTGCCAGGGCTTCCACGCCATTAGACAGCCTGGTTTCTATGTAGCCTGCCAACCCATATTCCCCCACATGCTCTCCCGCTGCCTGCAGCGGGCCTTTATTCACATCCATGGCTATCACCTTTGGGCTGATACCCTGCTGGATTAAATAAATGGACACAAATCCATGGTCACATCCTACATCGCACACAATATTTCCTTCCGTAACCATTCCGGCCACCGCCTGCAGCCGCCCGGAAAGTTTTACGGTATTTATATCAGATACCGGTTCCCGCATCAATCCAGGTAATCCTTCAATTTTCTGCTTCTGCTGGGATGGCGGAGCTTACGCAATGCTTTTGCCTCTATCTGGCGGATACGTTCACGGGTTACATTAAACTCCTTCCCCACCTCTTCCAGCGTTCTGGCACGTCCGTCGTCCAGCCCGAAACGAAGCCGGAGCACCTTCTGTTCCCTTTCTGTCAGTGTTCCGAGCACCTCTACCAGCTGTTCTTTTAATAAAGTAAAGGCGGCCGCATCGGCAGGCACCGGCACATTGTCATCCTGTATAAAATCGCCCAGATGGCTGTCTTCTTCTTCTCCGATAGGCGTTTCTAAAGACACCGGCTCCTGGGAAATTTTCAGAATCTCCCTTACCCTGTCTACCGGCATGTTCATTTCCTCCGCAATTTCCTCCGGGGTAGGTTCCCTGCCCAGCTCCTGAAGCAGCTGTCTGCTCACACGAATCAGTTTATTAATGGTCTCGACCATATGGACGGGAATACGGATTGTCCTCGCCTGGTCCGCAATTGCCCTTGTGATAGCCTGACGGATCCACCAAGTGGCATAGGTAGAAAACTTATATCCTTTCCGATAATCAAACTTTTCCACTGCCTTAATCAGTCCAAGATTTCCTTCCTGAATTAAATCCAGAAAAAGCATTCCCCTGCCCACATATCTTTTTGCAATACTGACAACAAGACGCAGATTGGCCTCCGCAAGACGTTTTTTGGCCTCCTCGTTTCCCATTTCCATCTTCTTTGCCAGTTCAATCTCTTCTTCTGCGCTAAGAAGGGGAACCTTTCCGATTTCCTTCAGATACATCCTGACCGGATCTTCGATGCTGATGCCGTCCGGTACGGATAAGTCGATGTTCTCCACATCCACTTCATCCTCTTCAGTCAGGATTATTTCCTCGTCGTCCACATCATCGTCTTCCGTAATACGGAGTACATCCACATTATTCTGTTCCAATGTTTCCAATATCCGGTCAAACTGCTCCTCTTCCAACGGCATGTCGGTAAAAAAGTCGCTGATTTCCTGATATTCCAAAACATTCTTTTTCTTTTTCGCAGCGTTCAGAAGCTCCTTTAAGCGCTCCTCAAACTTTGCTTGTGTGTTTTCATCCATTTTTTGGTTCCATCCTTCCTCATGTAGTCATAGTATTATCATTCATCCAGAGAAATATGCGTTTTGCTAAGTTCT
>DNJW01000245.1:2395-2901 GCA_003488965.1 Lachnospiraceae bacterium
GCTAAGTTCTTCCAATGCTTTTTTTCCTGCAATTACTTGATTCAGGGCATTTACGTCTGTCCCCATTCTTCCTGAGTAATATTCATAGCTGTTTCTCTTTACCGTATAAATAATATCGTGAAGAGCCTTTTCTCTTTCCTGCTTCGTCCTCAGTTCATCCAGCTTGGTATGAAAAAGCGCTGCCACCTCACGTTGTTCCTCTTCGTCCTGAAACATGCTGATTAATGATCCCGGATTGAATTCTCCCTTAGAAAGTCCCTCAAACAGCTTGTCCACTACTTTTCTGTATAATTCATCCGTAAAATCCTCAGCAGCAATATACTCCGCCACTTTCGGATAAATCCCCGGCTCATCCGATATCCATGTAATAAGCAGCCTTTGAGCCTTTCTTTTATTCTCTTCCGGCACATTTTTCTTTTCCGCAATCCCTGACTTGGGACGTACGGCCGGGCTTGCCAGCCCGGTCTGTGCAGCATAGGAAGCAACCAGTTTCCTTAAATTTTCAA
>DNJW01000032.1 GCA_003488965.1 Lachnospiraceae bacterium
TTGAGATTCCGAGAAGTTATAAAGGGGCTGTCACCAGCCCCTTCATGTTTTATGCCGCAAGATAAATTTCCTTTTCCGGAAAGGCATAAATGTCAATCATACTCTTTTTTTGAAGGGAATTATCCCTCTGATAGTCTGCCGCATCCTGATATGCTGCAAATTTTACCACCTTCCCATTCTTTTCTCTCACAAACCTCCAGTCTGTTTCTATTGTTTCTGTTTCCACCAGCGTCCAGCAAACCCGGCAAATGTGTACGCGCAGGCCAATAAACCCCAAATGACTGCGGGCATAATGTTCCGCCTCCTTCATTCCGGCAAAATATCTCGCCTGTTCCATCGGAAGGCAGCATATCCTGCCCTTATTCCAACCCGCAAAATATCGGCCGTGCTCCATTTCAATCACATAACCGGCATGGAAGTATTCCCCGGGAAGTTCTGGCATTCTGAGTACACCGTCATTTTCGTTTATTTCCATCATGCACTCCTCTCCAGAAAGATTACGCAGCTTTATCCATTGATTCTTCTGCCTAATTTCCAAGAATAAGCGCCTCCAGCATCTGATAAAGTTTCTGGAAGTTTTTTGCATTCCTTTTACGGAAAAGGGAATCCTGTTCAAATGCCCGGATCACAGCGTCAGCCCTTGTAAACAGCACAAAAATATCTTCATCCCGCAAGCTTACGGAAACCGATTTTTCTTTCCGGTAACTGCCTTTTTCACAGAACTGCCCGCCATTTTTGTTGTGGGCAATCCTACCCTTTCCATTCTGGATTTCTGCAACCCAGGGCATCCGCCGTTCCCGTCCTTCCGTGTCATATTTATGACGGCCGATGGAAAAGCAGGTAACGATTCCATTATCTGGCGGGGCACCCTCCTCATGGAAGATTTTTTGCTGAAAGTAAGAGAAATCTTCCTTATTTTGTTTTATCTGTTCATAAAGATATTTCACAATATCCGGGCTTAAATTAGCGTAGACACTGATGCTGTTTTTACTGTCAGAATAGTCCACCATCACTGCTCGGATCAGAGAATAGCCGCCCTCGTCCTGACGTCCCTGCGCATGGATATGCCAAGGAACCTGTTTGGATGCCTGCCTCATGCAGTTATTCAGCTCCAGCAAA
Source organism: Lachnospiraceae bacterium (assembly GCA_003488965.1). GTDB lineage: Bacteria > Bacillota > Clostridia > Lachnospirales > Lachnospiraceae > Kineothrix. Next base: position 1,120 of record DNJW01000032.1, read on the forward strand.
GCGGATTTCGTTTTATAAACGCTGATCTGCTTTGACGCCTCCATGCTCCAATCGTTTTCTTTTCGCTCCTTTTTCAATTCCAACACCTCCTGATCTGTTTCACGATCTGCTGTGTAAGGGTAATCGGCAGCTTTTCTATGTCGGAAATATCCAGAAAAGAACTCTCGTAGATTTCCCGGATCTTTTTCTTGTCAGCCCCGATCGCGGCTGCAACAAATACAATGCCGCCGCCCATCAGTTCTTTCCGAATTGCTGCCAAATCTTTCTTTGCCGGCTCACCATTGTACCGGTTTGAATTGGGAAGCCCGTCGCTGATCAGTATCAGCAGCTTTTGCGCTTCCCGGCGCCTTAAAAGCTTTTCCCCAATAAATTTAAGTGCCACACCGTCCCGGTTCGCACCGTCAGGGCGCAGCGCCGCGATCCGGCAGCCATCATTTTTATCCGGGTCAAATTCTGCGCAGCAATGCAGATATACAGTCTCATCCTCCAGCCTTCTATGTGGGAACCCATCTGTGTGATGCCCGTAAATGGTAACTGCTATCCCCGCTTTCCTGCAAAAATCATATAAACAAAAAGCCGCCAGTTTCGCCTGCTCCATTCGTTTGCCCTTCATGGATTCTGACATATCTATTAAAATAGAAACTGCCATATCTACTTTCTTCCCCGGATACTGTTTCCGATAGATCGCCCCCTGCGGGCTGGCGATGCTCCGCATATCGACCCGCCTGCCCATAAACAGGTACCGCTCTGTCCGCGCTCTTTGTTCCTGCAGAATCGGAAGGATAGCCGAACGCAGCCGCCGCTGTACTTTTTTTACCTGCTCCTGGTACTTCCGGTACTGTTCCTTTTGCTGCTCTGTGATCTCATACTGACGGCACACCACTTTTTTTACCTTTCTGTGTCCCGCATCAAAATCAATCCCGTCCATCTCTTTTTGCAGGCTCCGGTTTATTTCCGCATTTATCCGGGCATCCACCCGTTCCTTTGCCATCTCCCACAGAAGCACCTGAAATCTCTCTTCCGCGTCTACTTCCTCTGTGCTGCCTGGTTTAGCATCTGCCTCTGAATTTTCTCCGGCATCTCCTTCGGTACCCTCTTTCTTTTCCGCGCTTATATATGTCCCCCGCGTCCCAGGGGTATCCTGCTCCCACGCACCGTCCCACGGTACATCCTCCGGAAAGCCAAGGAACACGCCCTTTTCCTCCTCATTTTCTGTTAAATGCGGGATCATGGATACAAGATGTGCCAGATATTCCTGCATGGCAGAACTGACTTCCTGCGTGTCGGTTAAATCCGAAGTCTGCCCATTCGGATTTTCCTTGCTGCTTTCCTGCGCCTCCGGCTGTGCATCACCTTCTCCCTGCTCCTTTCCTGCTTCGTTTCCGCCGTCATCCTCTTCCTTTTGCTGCTCTTCCCTCTGGCTTTCCATCTCATGAATAATCTCATAAAGATACTTCCATATTTTGAGAATGATCCGGTTCACCACCAGATAACGTATACTGCTGCCTTCCTTTTCACGACCTTCCCGGATCACCGGCATTAATTCCTTCATCTTCTCCAGAAGATCATTCTCCAGGCCGTCCCAGTTATTGATCCTGCCGGAAAGGGCATACTGACCGCAAAGGTTCATCAGAATGGACAGGTTATCCTCCTGCTCCTCCAGAAGTTCCCTCACGGAAGGAATCAATTCCGCATTCCTTTCCCGATTCAATAAAATACCCCTTCGGACACTTCCCGGAAAACGGGAGCACATTTTCTCTTCCACATAAACATCTTCCAGAAGATTATGCAGATATGCTGCTACCTGTACGATCAAAGCCAGCGCATTCTTATCTTTGCGGTCAAAATAACCTTTTATCTGTTCCAGATCTTCCGATTCCTGCTGATTTTCCGCTTCCGGCGGATAGGGATACCATATCCCGTCCAAAATGCCATCCAGATACTTCTGTCTCAGAGGAAAATCACTGTAATTTTTATGCCCGCCTTCATGTCCTGTGACCCCGATCAGGCTTAGATGCTTCTGAACCATCGTTAAAAAGCCCGCTGTCAGGGCATTCCCATAGTTTATGGCAACCTGTTTTCCATCGCACCAGCCCATCCGGTTTTCCCACGGGGCAAAATAGAGATGCACGTTGTTAAATCTTCCGTCTGTCAATTCCCGTATAATGGATTGCATCAGGTTCCGGTAAGCCAGCGTGCAGAATACTTCCTCCGGCCGTATCTGTTCTTTTTCTGACTGGATTTCGGACCGGTATCCCTGTTTTTTGTACTGCCGTTCCATCGGTTTCCTCCCTATTTAGTCAAGTCT
>DNJW01000188.1:0-4773 GCA_003488965.1 Lachnospiraceae bacterium
CCTACACGCTGGTTTTAGAAAATAATCACTCTCTTACGTGCAAGCACGACGAGTTTGACTATTTTCTAAAATCAGCCGTGAATAGTAACTGAAAATCAGATAGTAAAGGCTCTGTATTAAAGATATGGGGGAAGGAATGAAATTATGTCAATTATGAACTGGCGGCCTGAAAATACGAGGGTTCATCTATTACATTGCAAGGGAGGAAAATATGTTTAAACAACTTGACAGATTGATGGAAGAAGAAAAATGGGAGGAAGCCAGAGAACTTGTGGATAAACTGGTAAAAAAGCAGGAACCTTCGGATGCACTGGCTGTTTATAATGCGGCAGTTTATCTGGGAGAGGGAAAACCAGAGGAAGCGAGGCAGTGCATTACAGTGGGGATAATATGTAATCCGTCCAATTATGAGCTGTATTATTTATTAGGGAACTCGTATCTTAACCAGAATATCAATCAGGCATATTTGTGTTATGAGCAGGCGCTTTTTTACTGTGAAGACAAGGATGCCGCGGAAATTTTGAAAGATAATATGTCATTTGTCAGTGGATTAGGGGAATTTGAGGTACATAAGGTTTCTATGGTTATTTTGTCCTGTCATAATCTGCAGGTTTTGGAACAATGCGTGGAAAGTATCAGGAAAAATTGTAACGGGCAAACATATGAACTGATTGTGGCAGACTATTCTTTAGAAGAAGACACAGCTGAGTGGCTGAAAGGCCAGAAAGATATTGTTTCGTGCTGTTATGGCATGGAATGTTATTCTGCACGGTATAATCGGGGAATTGCCATGGCAGATTCAGAACATGATATATTCTTGTTGGACAGTAATACGATTGTGCCGTCAAATGTGCTATTCTGGCTGCGCATGGGGCTGTATGAGAGGAAATACACCGGCGCAGTCTGCCCACTGTCAAATTTTTCTCAGAATCATCAGCAGATTAAACTTGTTTTAAGTACAGTAGAGGAATATCTGTCACTCGCAGAAAGCATCCATATACCTATGCCAAATCCGTATGAGAATAAAATTTATGCCACTGATTCTGCTGTTTTAATTAAAAGGCGGGCGTTTTGTGATGTGGGGTGGTTTGATGAACGGTATGGCTGCACGTTAGGGGATATGGATTATGGGATGTCTCTGTCTATGGCAGGATATGAAGTTCTGCTTTGCAATAATGCATTTGTTTATCATAATCAGAAGCTGTGCAGGTATGGTGAAACAGCCGAAAAAAGCGACATTTTAGGCAGACTGGATGATAAACAGAAGTTACTGGAAAAATGGGGGTTTGATCCGGTATATTATATGAATATCAGAGAGGAAATGGTGGAAGAAATTACGGAGGATCCAGACACACGCCTGCGGGTTCTGGAAGTTGGATGCGGATGCGGATGTACATTATCTTATATCAGATGGAAATATCCAAATGCAGAAGTGTACGGCATTGAGACGGTGGAGAGTGCTGCAAAGTTTGGCAGATATATGGCAGATATTCTGGTGGGTAATGTGGAGACAATGGAGTTTCCATATGTTGAAAAGATGTTTGATTATGTGATTTTTGGTGATGTATTGGAACATCTGCATAATCCGTATAAAGTCCTTTCTGATTTGAAAAGATATATTTTTCCGGGTGGAAAAATTCTTGCCAGCATTCCAAACCTGCTCAATGGTTCTGTAATTGCTCCACTTCTTCGTGGTGAATTTACATATAAAGAAGCTGGTCTGCTTGATAAAACGCATGTTCACTTGTTTACAAAATATGAAATTGAGAAGATGTTTTGGGAAACAGGATTTCAGGTGGAAAAAATATCTGCAAATACGGGATGGGAGAGGGAACGGATGGAGGAAGGCGACAAAAAATTAATTGATGCATTGTGTGCGCTTCCGGGTGTTGTACCAAAGATAGAATTTGAGGCATATCAGTATTTTATTGTGGCAAGGTCTGTTGAATAGTTGGGGTTTTCTGCTTTGCAGCTTAAATGGTACGCTGTAAAGCAGCAGATTCCATGGCTGTGAACCGTGTGAAATGTCGGAATATGATATGTGGTTTCCATTGACGGAAAGGACAAAGTAGCCTAGTGTTAATAGTAGTATCAGTTCAGCACAAAGAGGTGGGAATGTGAAGAAATTATTATTAACGGAAGGGCTGCTTGCCTGTTTTTTTCTTGCGTTGCTTTTAGGTTTTTTGGGAAAATATCTGGTCAGGGAACGTGAGGGGCAGGAGACGAATGCGAATGTTTCTATAGAGGAAACGAGGGAAAAGGGGACATTATGGATGGATGCAGGAAGTGTTTCAGAAAGTTTTTCTCCGTTACAATATCAGTCACAGGGAGAAAAAAATGTGCTGGCGATGTGTTTTATGAATCTGATTTCCAGAGATGCCAGGGGAAAGCGTATCAATAAAGAGGTTGCGCAGAAATGGAAGGAGAAAGATACAGAGGCTGTACATATTTCTGTGATATATGATGAAAAGAAAAAGTTTTCTACTGTTACGATTCAAATAAATCCAAAATTGAAAACGGCATCGGGAACCGCGCTAAATGCTGACGATTTACTTTTTAATTTCTATTTGCGATGTGATATGGCTGGCGTGGAAAATGAGCCGTTTGGAGGTGTCCATATTGTTGGGCAGGAGGAATATCTTTATGGAAGCAAAAATCTGGAAAAGAGAAAAAAAGAAATTCAGGACAGCCTGAAAAAACCTTCCAAAGAGCTTCAGAAGCAATTGCAGGAGAATATTGTTAAAAAAGAGTTATCCGGGGAATTGGAATGGGTAAGAAGTTTATTTCAGGATGATGCTTATGAAGAGGTTATTGCTGAATACGGGGAACCCAAGGACTTGTTTGCATATTATTATGCATATCAGACAAAATATTCTGCTAAGGGAAAGACAGAGCAGCAGGTTTTTGATGATGTTGTCAGTCAGTATGGATGGCACTATGACTGGCTTGCTAAGGTGACAAATAAAGATTACATGAAACAGGCACAGGAACTGGCGCGTTCTGTTTTATTAAAGCAGAACGGGAAGGATACGGTAAAACAGATTGCTGGGATTCAGAAAAAAGATGCACAGACGGTTGTGATACAGGCAGAGGGAGAAGAAGATTGCGTTGATAAACTGTGTGATTTCTGGCTTCTTCCGATGGAAGAATATGGAAACAGGGAGCTTTTTGATGGAGAACAGAGTTTTGGGTTTCAAAAAGGAGATACGGCTCAGATTTTAGAGCAGTCTTCCAAACAATATTGCGGAACAGGGGCGTTTTACACAAAAAAAATCAATGCGGAACAAATTCTTTTGGAGCGTAATAAAAATTATGCGGGAGGAAAAGCAAAGCTGAAAAAGATTGTTGTTTTACGTAAAAATTATGAGGAAGAAAAGGATATTGTAGAGGATTTGCTCTGTCAGAATGTTGACATTGTAATAACGACAGATACTGTAGAATTGAACCAGTTAATACAAAGCCGTGCCACACATGCGTCTTATTTGATTCGGAAAAAAGTGATTGAAACAGAGCAGGCAGAAAACTGCCTGCTTTACCGGACAAGCTATGTGAATGCACCAAGCATTCCGCAAAAGCTGACGGAATATCAGTCCATCTTTGAGGTGATTCACACATTAAAGGTAAACACGCTCTAGTACAGTATTGCATTAATTTTGAAGCATTAATGCAATACTATATTAGCGGTTTTTGTACATTTTTTCATAGTAATCGGCGTATTCGCCGGAGATAATATTTTCCCACCAGGAACGGTTATCCAAATACCAGCGGACAGTTTTTTTGATTCCTTCATCGAAGGTAGTAGCCGGAAGCCAGCCAAGTTCATTATGGATTTTTGCAGGATCAATGGCATAGCGGCGGTCATGGCCGGGACGGTCGGTCACATAGGAAATCAGAGATTCTGGTTTGCCAAGCTCGGAAAGTACGGTTTTTACAACTTCCAGATTTGTCCGCTCATTGTGGCCGCCGATATTATAAATTTCTCCTGCCGTTCCTTTGCGGATAATTAAATCAATTGCAATACAATGGTCTTCCACGTAAAGCCAGTCACGTACATTTTCTCCTTTTCCATAGACAGGGAGAGGCTTATCATTTAGTGCATTGGCAATAATAAGCGGAATAAATTTCTCTGGAAAATGATATGGCCCATAGTTGTTAGAACATCTGGAGATGGTACATGGTGTTTGATAAGTCCTTGCATATGCCTGTACCAGTAAATCAGCAGAAGCTTTGGAAGCAGAATATGGGCTTGAGGTATGGATGGGTGTTTCCTCTGTAAAGAATAAATCCGGTCTGTCCAGTGGCAAATCTCCGTAAACCTCATCGGTTGAAACCTGATGGTAACGTGTGATACCATATTTTCGGCAGGCGTCAAGCATTACGCCTGTACCAATGACATTTGTGCGCAGGAAAATCTCAGGATCTGTGATAGAACGGTCCACGTGGCTTTCTGCTGCAAAATTCACAACAATATCCGGTTTTTCTTCTTCAAAGATTTTATAAACCGCATCACGGTCTGCGATATCAACCTGAAAAAATTTAAAGTTTGGCAGCTCCATAATTGGAGCAAGGGTTTCCATGTTGCCTGCATAAGTCAGCTTGTCAATACAGAGGATGGTATCCTCCGGGTATTTTTTTGTCATATAGTGGCAGAAATTTCCGCCGATAAATCCTGCACCGCCAGTTACAATAATTTTCATAGTATTCCTCCCTTTATTGATGTTACTATTCACAACCGTTCTAAACATCATGCGAAAAACCTGCCAGCAAAGCTGT
>DNJW01000188.1:5113-5789 GCA_003488965.1 Lachnospiraceae bacterium
TTATGATGTTTAGAACAGCCTACATGCTGATATCAGAAGATAATCACCCTCTTACATGCAAGCACGACGAGTTTGATTATCTTCTGAAATCAGCTGTGAATAGTAACTTATTAATACAAAATTTTTCCTTCTGCTACTTGTTTTAAATGCTTTCCATAAGCAGATTTTCCATATAAATTAGCAGAAATTAACAGACGTTCCTTATCAATCCAGTTGTTTTTAAAAGCGATTTCTTCCACAGCGGATATTTTAATGCCCTGTCTGTTTTCAATAACACGGACAAATTCTGTGGCATCTGCCAGTGCATCGATTGTTCCGGTATCCAGCCAGGCATAGCCACGGCCAAGTTTAATGACATCAAGATTTCCCTCTTCCAGATACATACGGTTTAAGTCTGTGATTTCCAGTTCGCCGCGTGCGGATGGCCGTACCTTCTTTGCTTTCTGAACAACCTGATTATCATAGAAATAAAGTCCGGTAACGCAGTAATTGGATTTTGGATGTTCCGGTTTTTCTTCAATCGAAATCGCTTTTCCGTCTTTATCAAATTCAACAATGCCAAATCGTTCCGGGTCTTCTACATAATAGCCAAAGATTGTTGCACCGTTTTGCTTTTTTGCAGCTGCTTTCAAATGGGCAGACAATCCGTTTCCATAAAAAATATTGTCTCCAAGAA
>DNJW01000188.1:6060-6605 GCA_003488965.1 Lachnospiraceae bacterium
CATAAAAAATATTGTCTCCAAGAATCATTGCACAGGAATCTCCGTCAATAAATTCTTCACCAATTAAAAATGCCTGCGCCAGTCCATCGGGTGAAAGCTGTTCCCTGTATTGCAGATGAATCCCAAGATTGCTGCCGTCACCCAGAAGCCGTATGAAATCCGGTAAATCCGATGGAGTGGAAATAATTAATATATCCCGTATACCCGCTAACATCAGGGTAGATAAGGGATAGTAAATCATTGGCTTATCATAGACAGGCAGAAGCTGCTTGGAAGTGACCATTGTCAGTGGATATAGTCTTGTGCCGGAACCGCCGGCAAGAATAATGCCTTTCATATAGTTTCCCCATTTCTTTTATAAGTATTAGTAGTTACCAAACAAGATATGCCGTAAACTGTGACACAGCATACAGCCATTGACTACAGAATGAACGATAATAGTATAACACAGGATAATTTGGCATGGCAACAATTTTGATAAGTAAAATAAAAGGAAAAAAGGGTGGTTATTCTGCTTTATAGATGGTAGAATAAGATAAAGGATA
>DNJW01000016.1:0-182 GCA_003488965.1 Lachnospiraceae bacterium
TCACCGTGTTTCGCAATTACCTATTCATTCTTTTATAGGACTTCCATATCAAAAGCCTTATCAATCATACACTTTCTTCTTCAAAATCTCAATCCCTTTATGCAAGTATTCCTTATTTCCTATAAAGAGCCTGCGAAGCACTTTCTTTATATAATAAGAAATTACGCCACAGCGTTGTGAAA
>DNJW01000016.1:538-7779 GCA_003488965.1 Lachnospiraceae bacterium
TTCTTGCAAAGCTGGCCGCCGGGCTAACTTTTTTCATTTGTATAAATATACTATATTTTAGCATAATATTCAACACTTATTTTTATTTTATAGTTTTATAAACATTTTCTTAATTTTTTATGCAAAAAAACATCTTGCATTTCCTAAAATAATGTTGTATATTGTTTGCAGTGCAAAATTTAAAAATAAAATTTGGAGGCAATTATAAATGAAAGAAAAAGTAATATTAGCTTATTCCGGCGGTCTGGATACTACCGCTATTATCCCTTGGTTAAAAGAAAACTTTGATTACGAAGTCATCTGCGTATGTGTAAACTGCGGTCAGGGCGAGGAACTGGACGGTCTGGAAGAAAGGGCCAAATCCTGCGGTGCCGCAAAATTATACATAGAAGATGTAACGGATGAATTCTGTGATGAATATATTATGCCTTGTGTCCAGGCACATGCCGTATATGAAAATAAATATCTTCTCGGCACCTCCATGGCGCGGCCGGTAATTGCAAAAAAACTGGTAGAAATTGCCCGCAAAGAAAACGCATCCGCCATCTGCCACGGCGCTACAGGAAAAGGCAACGACCAGATACGTTTTGAACTTGGCATCAAAGCCCTTGCCCCTGACCTGAAAATTATCGCTGCCTGGAGAAATGACAAATGGACCATGGACTCCCGGGAATCCGAAATTGAATACTGCAAGGCCCACGGCATCAATCTGCCTTTTTCAGCAGATTCCTCCTACAGCCGAGACCGCAACCTATGGCATATCAGCCATGAAGGTCTGGAACTGGAAAATCCCGCCTGCGAGCCTAATTTCGAACATCTTCTTGTGCTGGGAACTACTCCTGAAAAAGCTCCGGAAGAAGGTGAATATGTTACCATGGCTTTTGAAAAAGGAATTCCCGTTTCCGTTAACGGCAAAAAGATGAAAACATCCGATATCATCCGTGAACTCAACACTTTGGGCGGCAAACACGGCATCGGTATCGTAGATATCGTAGAAAACCGCGTAGTCGGCATGAAATCCCGCGGCGTCTACGAAACCCCTGGCGGCACTATCCTTTATGAAGCACACCAGCAGCTGGAAGAACTGATTCTGGACAGGGATACTTATGCATTGAAAGCCGACATGGGCAACAAACTGGCACAGATTGTTTACGAAGGCAAATGGTTTACCCCTCTGCGCGAAGCGGTACAGGCTTTTATAGAATCTACGCAGCAGTATGTGACAGGGGAAGTAAAATTCAAGCTTTACAAAGGCAATATCATAAAAGCAGGAACCACCTCTCCCTATTCATTATATAATGAAAGCATTGCTTCCTTTACCACCGGCGATTTGTATGACCATCACGATGCCGAAGGGTTCATCAATCTTTTCGGCCTTTCCAGCAAAGTCCGCGCCATGAAAATGCAGGAAGCACAAAAAGCAGAAAAATAACTGTACATAAAGCCTTTATCCAAAAGAAAATAAGCAAGGAGTGTTTATATGGATGTTATTACTTTATTACTTACCTATTTTACGGCAGTAAACCTTGCCGGCTTATTTCTTATGGGACTTGACAAATACAGGGCGAAAAAGCATCTGTGGAGAATTCCTGAATCCACCTTGTTCATTGTAGCAGTTATCGGCGGAAGCATCGGCAGCATCATCGGCATGTATGCCTTCCGCCATAAAACACGGCACTGGTATTTTGTCTATGGTCTTCCGGCTATCCTGATTTTACAAATAGTTATCTTTTTTGCTATTTTGCATTCGCCGGTTCAGATACAGATTATGTGACATGGAGGATTATGATGAAAAATATTCTGGTCATTGACGATGATGTCAGCATCGGAAACATGCTGGAGGAAATATTGGCAAAAGAAGGTTATCAGGTTCTCCGCGCCTATTCGGGTACGGAGGCCTTGCTTGTTTTGGAGCATAAAAAACCTGACCTTATCCTTCTTGACCTGATGCTTCCAGGTCTTGACGGCAAGAGCCTTTTGCCCGCCATCAAAGAAATACCCGTTATCATTGTCAGCGCCAGAACAGATACCGGTGATAAGGTGGACATGCTTTTAAACGGGGCTGCCGATTATGTGACAAAGCCTTTTGATATAAAGGAACTTCTTGCCAGAATTGCGGTACAGCTTAGAAATTCTGTCTCCATGGGCATTGCCCCTGTTCTGGAGTTCGATAATATTTCCCTTCACACCGGCACACATGAAGTATATGTATGCGGATGTCCGGTAAAACTGACGAAAACAGAATATGCCATTCTGAAACTTCTGATCTCCAATCCCCGGCAAGTCATTACCAAAACACTGCTTCTGGAAAAAATCAGCCAAGATACTCCTGACTGTATGGAAAGTTCTTTGCGGGTACACATCAGCAATTTAAGAAAAAAACTACGCGATGCCGGAGGAAGGGATTATATTGAAGCCGTCTGGGGCATCGGATTTAAGATGAAAGAAAAACCATAGACAAATCTTTACTGTTTCTTAATGATTTCCTTAACAGCTTTCTTAACAAATACCAGTTATTATTTCTATAAAGAAGTAATGATATAAGGAGGCTTACATTATGGAGTATGTTTTAACAGCCAATGCTCTTGGTAAAAGCTATCGGCATTTCCAGGCATTGAACAATCTTTCCATGCATATTCCCAAAGGAGCAATCTATGGCTTTGTGGGAAAAAACGGTTCCGGCAAAACAACCTTAATCCGGCTAATCTGCGGACTGCAGAAGCCAACTGCCGGAAGCTATACCCTATATGGAATTCCTAATACAGAAAAAGAAATCCAAAAAACCCGGGGCAGAATAGGAGCTGTGGTGGAAACGCCATCTCTTTACCTGAACATGACCGCCGAGGACAATCTAAAGGAGCAATACCGCATTTTAGGCATTCCTTCTTTTCAAGGTATCCCCGGACTTTTAAAGCTGGTTGGACTTGAAAATACCGGAAAAAAGAAAGCCCGCCACTTTTCCCTTGGTATGCGCCAGCGGCTGGGAATTGCCATCGCCCTTTGCGGCAGTCCGGACTTTCTTGTTTTAGATGAGCCGATTAACGGGCTTGACCCGCAGGGTATCATAGAAATACGGGAACTGATTCTGAAGCTGAACAAAGAACGGCAGATCACCGTACTGATTTCCAGCCATATTCTGGATGAACTGTCCCGTCTCGCCACTCATTACGGTTTTATTGACCACGGACATATCGTAAAAGAAATCAGCGCGGCAGAACTGGAAAACGCCAGCCGGAAATGCATCCGCCTGGAAGTATCCGATATAAAAACCTTCGCCCGCGTGGCAGAATCCCTGAAACTGGAATACTCGGTCCTTTCCGCCACCCACGCCGATGTATTTACAAAAATAACGGCTACCGGACTGATTGTCCCCCTTGCCCAAGAGGGCTGCGAGGTTATTTCCGTCCAGGAACACGATGAAAGCCTTGAAAGTTACTATGTCAAACTGTTAGGAGGGAATCAATATGAGCAAACTTTTACATGCTAATTTTGCACGGCTGAAACAAGATACTTTTTTCTGGATTGGAACCGTATTTATGATTGTCCTCGGCATCCTTATCCCGGTCACACAGTATTTTGAAATGAAAAAATATGAATGGTATACCGCCACTTTAACTAACGGTTTTTTCATCTATGTTGTTTTTATGGCTATTCTGTCCGCCGTCTTCTGCAGTTTATTTACAGGAACCGAATACAGCGACGGAACAATGCGGAACAAGCTGATAACCGGACATTCCAGAATAGACATATACCTGGCCAATCTAATCGTTTCTGCAGCAGCCGTATTTATCCTATGCTTTGCTTATATTCTGGCCTATTTATGTAGCGGCATCCCCCTGTTCGGCTTTTTTCCCAAAGAAAGCCTGCCTGTTATCTTGGGATTTATGGGGTGTTCCTTTGTATTATCTGTGGCTATTACAGCCATCTGCACAGCCGTTGCCATGCTATGCCAGACCAAGGCCAATACGGCAGTTATCTGTATTCTGGGTATCTTTATCCTGATATTTTTTGGTGCATATACGGACTCACAGCTGGGTATGCCGGAATATTATGATACTTACTTTATGGGTGATGACGGAGAAGCGTCCGATGCCGCACCTATACCGAATCCTGGCTATCTAAGAGGAACCAAACGTGAAGTTTTTGAATTTATCCATGATTTTCTTCCGGGAAACCAAGTGGTACAGCTTTCTGCCATGTCCGCAACCCATTTATGGAAAATGTCTCTCTATTCCGCCCTTATTGCGGTTTCGTCTACCGGGCTTGGAGTGTGTCTGTTTTGGAGGGAGGATATCAAATAGGATAATAAGGCATGTGTGTATTGATTTTGCCATTGACACAATATGGACTATTTTGAAAGGAAAATGAACGATGGAAGTTATGTTATGGTTTTTTATATGCATTCTTATTTTAATCGTCCTATGTCTTAGCATAAAAATACATCTGATGCAGAAGGCTGCAATGGAAATTAATGCCCAGTTTGATGAAAAGCTTACGGCAGATACGAATACGTTAATCCGTATATCCGGCCATGACCGGTATATGCTTAAGCTGGCTGCAGATATCAATGTGCAACTTCAGCAGCTCCGGGCGCAGAAGCTTCAATTTCAGCGGGGAAATTTGGAAATTGCGGATGTAGCCACCAATATTTCCCACGACTTAAGAACCCCTTTAACTGCTATCTGCGGTTATCTCGATCTGCTCAAACAGACCGCTTGTCCAGAGGAAGCCCGCCGTTATCTCGCTGTCATCGAAGAACGCACGGAAGCCCTGAAGCTGCTCACGGAAGAGTTGTTCCGTTACTATGCAGCTTCCGCAGCTATTGATGAAACTTCTTATGAAGAAATAAATATAAACAGCGTACTGGGGGAAGTTATTTCCTCCTATTACGCCGCGCTAAAGGGGTGTAAAATTACTCCCCATATTCTTATGCCTGACCAACCGGTTATCCGTTTTCTAAACAAAAATGCCCTATCCCGTATCTTTGGCAATATTGTCAGCAATGCCCTCAAGTACAGCGACGGAGACTTAAATATTTCTTTGTCGGAAAAAGGAGAAATTCTTTTTTCCAATCATGCTTCCCGCTTAAACGAGCTTCATGCCATGCAGCTTTTTAACCGCTACTATACGGTAGAATCCGCCGAAAACTCTACCGGCCTTGGTCTTTCCATCGCCAAGGAACTGACGGAAAAAATGAACGGGGAAATTACTGCAGGCTGGGAAAACGGAATATTCTGCATTTTCATTTATTTTTCCGGACAATGAACCGGATATCATACCCTATGGGGGCGCCCTGCAACTATAACGTCACAATCACCCCGCCGTCATTGGCATACATGCTGCTGATTCCCGCAGTGTCCATAACCAGCACATCCTTTACCTTTATTTCATTCAAAATAGCATCTCTTACCAGTGCTGCCCTATCCGGGCAATTGCAATGGGTAATCATTAATTTCTTCTCTTCCGTTTGGATGGCTTCCTTGATTAATGTATCCGCCATTTTAGCAAGCCCCTTCTTTATGCCGATAGCCTGCCCTCTCTGGACAATAGCCCCCTTCTGCCCCTCCATCAAAGGCTTTACATTTAATGTTGTGGCAACCAGTGCTTTTACTCCTGAAAGTCTTCCGTTTTTTCTAAGCGTTTCCAGATTATCCAAAACAAAAAAGGTTTTCAATCCATCCCTGAATTTTTCCAGTTTCTTTACAATTTCCTCAAAAGAACCGCCTTCCTCTTCCATTTCCATGGCCTTAAATGCAATCTGCGTCTCCCCGCAGCTTGCAGACTGGGAATCACACACGTAAATATCCTTTTTCCCATACTTTTCCTGATATAGATTTTTCCCTAATACAGCGCTATTATAACTGCCGCTCAGTTTGGAAGAAAGCGTTACAACATAAATATGTTCCGCCTCGCATCGGAATGCTTCCATGTACCTTTCCGGGGAAGGGCAGGATGACTTCGGGCATGTAGGACATGCCGCAACTTTTGCAAGAAATTCCTTCTGGTTAAAATTCTCATCATCCATAATCCGATAATCACCAACTTCTATGCCCAGAGGAACTATTTCAAACCTTTTGTCCGCCTTATATTCCGGCGGCATCTCTCCACAGCTGTCCAATATAATTTTATAACTCATTTTAATAACCGTGCCTTTCCCTATAGTATATTAAATCCCACAACAATTATTACCGTCCCACATGGTTTTAATTACTACTTATGATAACACAGTTAACTGTTTGCTGTAAAGGGAAGATGGAGATTTTCTTGAAAAACAACTGCCAAAAATTCAGATATCAATATTAAATTCCTATTTTTATATCACCTGACATCCCGCGGCTATTACTGCCAGTTCAGATTTTGAACATTTTTAATTTCAGGAAAGCCTGTTCAGCCCCCGAATGAACCAATTCCTCCGCCGTACCAATCGGATTTTAAAACCGGTCCGCATCCGTCTTCACATTCAGCTCCTGCAACACCTGATAAACAGAAAACGTATATAAAAGGATTTTCCAAATGCTTCTTTTATGCCAATCCGCTTCTTTTATATGCAAAAACAAACAGTCCCGCAAAGCATATTTGCCGCGATGATGCAGATATTTTCCATACCAAGCTGCAGGGAATCTATCCGGTTAAGCATAATGCTAATCTGTTCGGAAAAGATAAATTTTGCTATTTTTGCAATGGTATTATTAAACATTGACAGCATCGGCATAAACGAAAAAACCATCATAAAAGGTACTGTTATAGAGGTAGCCATCATCTGGGTTTTGCTCCAGATACCTATTGCCGCCCCTATCAGCAGCGAGGACAGAATACCAACTGCCATAATCATCATAAACGCAATTTTTTCCAGAAATCCAAAATTGCCTGCTGCACAGATGACTGCCGCTCCCATCATGCATGCAAACCATATATAACTGCCCACCCCCGCTAAATACTCGTAAGGTTTTACGTTTGACATCATAAGCACACGAAGCGTATTCTTTTCCTTCTCCTCAGCTATAACGGCAGCGATACTTGTCAAAGGCGCCATCCCTATATACATAGCAGCAAATAAATTTACAAAAAAATGCTCCGGCATCCCTTCTATAGTGATTGCATAACTCATAACCAACGTAAGAAACGGAAACATAACAAACTGAATGAGAACCGTTTTATTTTGAATTGTATCCTTTAATTGCTTTTTAAAAATTGCTATTGTATTACTCATATTAACCTCCATGTCAGAGCAGCTTGCTGCG
>DNJW01000321.1:0-130 GCA_003488965.1 Lachnospiraceae bacterium
CGAATCCGCGGAAATGGTCAATCCTTACCGTATCATACAAGCGGTAGCAATAATCAATCCTGCGCATCCACCATTCATAGCCCGTTTCTTTATGATAATCCCACCTATACAGCGGGTTCCCCCAAAGCTG
>DNJW01000321.1:431-1065 GCA_003488965.1 Lachnospiraceae bacterium
ATACAGCGGGTTCCCCCAAAGCTGGCCCGTAGCGGAAAAAGAATCCGGCGGACATCCTGCCACTCCCACCGGCGTACATGTCCCGTCTAACTGGAACAGCTCCGGGTTCGCCCATGTATCAGCACTGTCAAATGCCACATAAATGGGAATATCCCCTATAATACTGATTTTCTTTTTATTGGCATACGCCTTAAGCGCAAACCACTGTGCGGCAAAAAGAAACTGCTGGAACTGGTAGAACTCTATTTCCTCTGCAAACTTCTCTTTATAAGCTTTCACCGCTTCCGGCCTGCGCAGCTTAATCTCTTCATCCCACTCAATCCAGCTCGCACCGCCAAAGGAATTCTTTACTGCCATATATAGTGCATAATCTTCCAGCCACATGGCATTGCCGGCCTTGAATTTCTGAAATTCCTTATTGTCTCCGATTTTACTCCTTTGATAAGCAGTCTTAAGTATTTTAAATCTTGACCGGTATATTTTCTCGTAATCCACATATCTGTCGTTACCGCCAAAATCATAAGCTTCACACTCTTCCTCCGTCAGCCATCCTTTTTTTATCAGCTCTTCCAAGTCGATATAATAAGGATTTCCTGCAAAGGTTGAGAACGACTGGTACGGGGAATCCCCGTAA
>DNJW01000321.1:1346-2038 GCA_003488965.1 Lachnospiraceae bacterium
CTGGTACGGGGAATCCCCGTAACCTGTCGGCCCCAAGGGAAGAATCTGCCAGAAACTCTGTCCCGCATTTTCCAAAAAATCTACAAATTCATATGCTTGTTTTGAAAATGTACCAATCCCATACTTAGACGGA
This sequence comes from Lachnospiraceae bacterium, assembly GCA_003488965.1. Taxonomy (GTDB): domain Bacteria; phylum Bacillota; class Clostridia; order Lachnospirales; family Lachnospiraceae; genus Kineothrix. The sequence goes on from DNJW01000321.1 coordinate 1,480, forward strand.
ATACTTGATACTGGTAATAAAATGCCGCCTTTTCTCATTTCAAAACTATACTCCTTTCAAGGCTTCCCTCCGGTTAGCCTTTTACCGCACCGGCGACCACGCCCTCGATAATATATTTCTGACATGTCAGATAAAAAATGATAATTGGAATAATGGAAAGAACAAGCATTGCCATCAACGCCCCCATATCCTTATTGCCGTTGGAGCCCACCAGCATCTGTACAACTACAGGAATCGTCTTATATTTGGTACTGATACCGATAACAAGATAAGGCAAAAGGAAGTCGTTCCATACATGCATTGCATCCAATATTGCCACGGTAATTGCCGTAGGTTTCAAAATCGGGAATACAACCCCGAAAAAGGTCTGCAGAGGAGTACATCCGTCAATCATAGCAGCCTCCTCGATTTCCAAAGGAATTGATTTCACAAACCCGGCAAACATAAATACGGAAAGTCCTGCATCAAACCCTAAGTATAGTATACACATACCGATAGGATTACGCAAATGAAATCTGTCCGCCAGGCTAGTCATTGTAAACATAACCATCTGGAAAGG
>DNJW01000321.1:2294-3173 GCA_003488965.1 Lachnospiraceae bacterium
TGTAAACATAACCATCTGGAAAGGAACCACCATGGAAAATACAAACATATAATACAGTGCGGTAGAATACAATGATTTTACTCTTGTCACGTAATACGCCGTCATGGATGTAAAAAGCACAAGAAAAACAACCGATACAATGGTAATAAAAAACGACCATCCGATGGCGCTTAACAGCCCTGTTTTTACAAGTCCGTTTACATAATTGGTAATCCCTGCAAAGGTTTCCCCTGTAGGAAGGGAAAAGGGGTCTGAACTGATAAAAAACTTTCCTTTAAAGGAGTTGTTTAAAATAAATAACAAAGGGTACAGAATTGCGATTGCTAATACGACTAAACATACAAAAATAACTTTATTGGAAGCCTTGCTCTTTGCCGATACCATTATTGCTCTACCTCCTTACTCCTTGTAAAGGTCAACTGTACTAATGCGATTGCCACTACGATAATGAAAAATACCACTGCCTTCGCCTGACCCACGCCCTCATATCCTGTTCTTCCGTAAAATGTCTCATATATGTTCAAAGCCAGCATCTGCGTCTTCTTCATCGGCGCACCGTCTGTCAATGCCTTATTCTGGTCGAACAGTTTAAAGCTGTTGGATAATGTCAGGAACATACAGATTGTAATGGAAGACATCACCATCGGAATCTTTACTTTAATTAATGTCTGCCAAGGTGTCGCACCGTCAATCTTTGCTGCTTCAATCAGCTCTGTAGGTACATTCTGCAGGCCCGCAATATAAATAATCATCATATAGCCAACCATCTGCCAGTTCATCAGAAGTACCAGACCCCAGAAACCGAATTTGGCATTTGCCACAATCGTTGTTTCATATTTATATAAAACAGCGTTAATCATCTGCTGCCATGTATAACCA
>DNJW01000321.1:3485-4520 GCA_003488965.1 Lachnospiraceae bacterium
ACGATACCCCCAATCAGGTTCGGCATAAAAAAGATAGTACGGAATATATTAGTTCCTTTAATTTTTCTTGTTAACAGCAGTGCAATCGTAAATGCCAGCAAATTAATGGTAATTACGCTTACCACTGTAAAAGCCGCGGTAAACCCTAAAGCGCTCATAAATCCCTGCCCGCTGGAAAAGGCTGCCTTGTAATTCTCAAGGCCTGCCCATACCGCATTGCTTACTGTAGTAAACTTACAGAAAGACAAATATACGCCCTGGACAAAAGGGATAAGAAACGCAAACGCAAATGCGACTACTGTCGGCAGGGTAAAGATTAAAAAATACCTTTTTAATGTTTTTTCCATCGCTCATTCTCCTTTTGAACTATACTAAACACCCTGTTAAGGAAAAAAACACCCCGCAGCCGAGACTGCGAAGTGTTTTCCTACTCAACTTGCTCATTAGTCAATATTTATAAAAGATACTGCTTAACGATTATGTCACTATATTCTGCTTTCTTTATTTTGGTATTTATAACCGGTTTATTCTGCTGTAGCAGCTTTTTCCTCTGCCCATCTTGTAACAACCAGTTCTTTTACTTCATCCCATGTCATATTGCCGTTGCAGTATTCAAGCAAAGCTGCGCCGAAGTCATCCTTGAATGCCTGGCTGGGGAATGTGGTAAAGTTCCATGTTACGCTGTTTTTGCCGTTTTCCATGTAACGGTACATTTCTTTTGCCAACGGGTCGGAAGGTTTCTCATCATCGCCGAAGGTGGAGAAAGGAGCTGCATTTCCTAAAGAATTTACCATGTAATCTTTTCCTGCATCAGAAGAAATCATCCAATTTACAAAATCAAGAGTTGCTTTCTGGTCTGCTTCGGAAGCCTGGCTGTTTACGCACCAGAAGTTTTCTGTACCTGTGCAAAGTCCCTGGTTTTCTTCTCCTGCAACACCGATGTAAATCGGCATAAACTTAACATCTTCTTCCTTTACTGTGTTGCCTTCTACATCCGAAATCTGTCCCCATGCCCAGTTACCGTTCTGAACCATT
>DNJW01000001.1:0-1809 GCA_003488965.1 Lachnospiraceae bacterium
GACACAAACTATTTTACACTACCGCGGGAGTTTTCTTCCTTCTATATATAAACAGCTTCTATACACAAATTTACTCTAAAGCACGTAAAAAGGGAGAGCTCCCTTACTGCGTAACCGGCCCAGCTAGCTTTGTGATCCTCTTGACATTTGCCACAAACGCTGTGAAATACATCTGCACTTCCATGGCAAACAGCCCTCTTGAATCTGCTCTGCGCAGTCCATGGGCTTCTTTTAATTCTCCATTCTTTTCCTCAATCCGGTGCCGAATTTTCATCCGCTCCCTGAAATATTCACTTTCCTCAAATTTAAGCCGCCCCAGGTTCTTCCCACTTGCCTGCGTCATGCTGTAACTGCGTTCTTTTGATTTCCCTTTCCCTACACGGCAGCTTTCTCTTAATGGACATTTCCTGCATTTGGCCTTGCTAAATACATACCTCAAATAGATATTTCCATTCGTCGCGCTCCGCTTTTCCACCCGCATCGCCAGTTCACCGGCTGGGCACTGCAGCATTCCGGCATCCTTGTTATAACAGAATCCTTCCTCCAGCTTCCCGCTTGCTGCCGCCGCTACAGCTGTGTTTGTCCGCGCTATCAATGAGATCTCTTCCCCGCAGGTTTCCAGATTATCGTCGCTGACATATGCCATATCTCCTATCACTTCTGTTACCTTCAGCCCGTTTTTCTGTGCTTTTTCTAGCAATCCCGGTAATTCCTGCCCATCTGGAGCTCCGCCGTGGGTTACGCTTATCCCTGCGATTAGACGCTCTTGTGTCATTGCCAGGTGGTTTTTATATCCGTAAAATGTGCTTGTTGGTGTTTTATGCCCGAACCGTGCATCCTTGTCATCCTTCGACCGGATATCCCTGACCCGCTCATCTTCCAGCAGGTCCTTTATCTTTTTGGAAAGATCCTGTATCTTTCGGTTCCCGCACGCCGATATCCCTTCCTCAAGGACCCCGAGCAGTTCCCGCGTATAGGCAATCTCTTCATCCAGTCCGGCTTCCAGGGATGGTTTCTCTGGAAATATTTCTGATAATTCAAAGGCATTTTTATAGATTTCTTTCCGAAGCTGTTTACTCATTTCCCTCAGTATCTGTGTGGGAGATTTCGCTCGGACAGATGCATTTGTATGGGTGGAATCCACGATGATGGTCCCGGATTTTATCAGCCCCTTATTCAAAGCCTGCTGTATCGTTTCCTTCAGCATTTCTTCCAGAATATCTTCTGTAATACGGGTCTTTCTGAATTTCGTCAGAAGGCTGGGATCAATCATTTTCGCCTCCGGTTCCAGATCCAGAAAAAACTTATATGCCATATCTGTCTGGGCACTGCTGATCAGGGTTTCATCGGACAAGTCATACAGTTTTTTCAAAAACAGCAGTTTGAACATCATCTCCGGTTCTTTTGCTGGACGCCCATACTTTTCACAATACTGTTTACGCAGCATTGGATTTACAAAACTGAAATCTATGTTCTCCTTGATCCTGCGCAGAAGATGATTGGCTGGTATGATCGCATTATAAATTCCCTGATAAGGTGATAGTGATAGTTTTAATTGTGAATTATCTTTTAGCATATCGGAAGCCTCCTTCCTTATACTTCCATTATAATGCTACCAACGAAAAAAGCCCAATTCTTTTTTAGAATCAGACTTTTTCAGTGCCCTCAAAATCAAGGGTTTGCGGTACCTGAACTTGTAAACTACAACAAATTTACAACAATTTTACAACGCATAACGAAGAATAATAGGCGTTAATGAATAGTTGTACTTATAAATCTGATTCGATATTTTGTACGATAAGGACATTT
>DNJW01000001.1:2175-2337 GCA_003488965.1 Lachnospiraceae bacterium
TGTCCTTTTGTTATGGTCAAAAAATAGTAAAAAAGCAACGGACGGGGGAATGATAGAAGTGTGTGGAAGAGGAGAACAAGGCTGGATAAGGTATTTGAAAAGTGCTGTCAAAAAGTGGTGGCAGATTTGGAAAATGCTGTCAAATAGTGACATACCTTTATG
>DNJW01000001.1:2636-2832 GCA_003488965.1 Lachnospiraceae bacterium
GTGACATACCTTTATGAAAAATGCCGTCAAAAAGTGCCGTCATATACGAAATAGGGAAAAAAACATTTTAGTGGAAGAAAAAAAGTGCCGTCAAAAAATGGCGGCAAAAATAGAATATGGGGTCAAAAAGTGTTGTCACTTTTAGAAAATGCCGTCAAAAAGTGATGGCACATATAAAAAAGAGGGGTTTTAGGGG
>DNJW01000070.1:0-997 GCA_003488965.1 Lachnospiraceae bacterium
TTTGTTATGTCGTTTACTATAACTTATGCCAGAAGCGGTTATCCGTTACTTATAGACAAAATGATATTCTTCTATTCCTATTCTGATTTTTCATCAATATTATCGAGCAATGAATTAATATTAATCGCAGGCAGCACAATCGGTTTGATATCAGGCTGAGCTGTCAATAATGTAATCTGGCTTCTTAAATACGGAAATAAAATAGCCAAAGTATTTTTTGATATTACCGCTTTCCGTATTGACTCATCCGACTCATCCTGCAATTCAAAAATTCCGCAGACAGTTACCCCTAATCCCATCTCTTCCTGTTTATTTCCCAGCCTTATTGTCAAAAAAACTTTATAACTCCCATCATCCAGTCTGTGTATGCTTCTTTCTATAGCCGTATCGGCTTTTTCAAAATTGACCTCATCTTTTCTTTCAAAATACATGTTACTGACAAATACTTTCTTCATCAATAAAACACTTTTCGATTTACCAATTATATCTTCCATTTTTCCCCTTTATGCAGCATATAAATCTATCACGCTATCTATCTCATAAGATTTATATCCAATCCCATCCGTTAAAATACCAAAGTCCAGCTGTACATCTGAAAGAATACTTTTCCGTACCGGCTTCTCATCAGAATCAATAAAACCACCCTCACCAAAACCCTTTTGCGAAACAGCAATACCGTATCTTTCTGCAATTTCTTTCAGTTCCTCATATGCCATCATATTATCACCTCCCGATAATCATTATATGTAACATCTTTTCTTTTCATGATATTAGCAGGATTCGAAACACAAATCTGCTTCTCCCTATATTCCAGCCCCAAGTCGTTTGCAACTCTTAAATTATACTTGCTTGTTTCATATACCGGGTCTTGTCTCGTAAATGTGTAAACTATAATATCTATCTTTTTTTCTTTTTTAAAACAATCCAATGCGAAACAGCGCTTTCTTTCCTGAATAATCTTGCTATTCTTCTCCCCAGTAGCAAAATCTAATACAAT
>DNJW01000070.1:1294-4297 GCA_003488965.1 Lachnospiraceae bacterium
CCCCTTTTCTAATCATTTCTTTCTCATATTGTTCCCAAAAAGAAAAGAAACTATTCCTTCCTATTGCCGTATCCAAATCAATACTCTTTTTATACTTTATTTCAGCTTCAATCACCGATGCTGTGTCACAATATTTATATTTTTTATTATGAACAGTTACTTTTGTCTCTGCCCACCAATGTGCCAGTTCATATTCACTGAAAAAATATACGCCATGCCCAAGCCAGTGATTATCTTTCTTTTTTGGCTGCTTTATTTTAAAATTATCATTTAGAATTGATTCAACAAAGCACGATTTTGTTCCATGATACGCTATAATCTTCCCCACTTTACCCACCAATACATTTCCATCCTATAGACAATAGGTTAACAAAATTACATCAGAAAGTCAACAATATATTTCCTTTTTCTACCTTTAATTACCAATCCCATAAACCGAAAACCGGTTCGCCTGAAACTGCACACATGTCTCTCCTCCCACTTTCACGATATGGGAATCCATCTTCTCCAGCTGCCCATCCTCATCCAGACACACCACCTGAAGATTCTCTTCCAGAATACCGTTCGGCTTAGGAAGCGTAATGGTCATCTGCTGTCTACCCAGCTTCGTGATTGGAATCCTCTTTTCCGTATCGTACAGCGAAATATCATATGCCTGCAGACTCCTTATCCGTCCGCCGGAAACCGCTTTCCTATAGGCATCGCTTATCGTGCTGCCTGCCGCGCTGTTATCGCTGATACGAAGAATATAATTTCCCTGGATGCCTGAAATTTCTGCCGAAGCTGCCTGCTGTCCGGGAAGAGTGATGCTGCTGACTTCTACGGTCACTGTGCTTTCTTCTCCTTCTCCGGTTTTCTCATTTCCTGTGCCAAGAAGATATTCCATCTCTTCCTGTCCGGACAATTCATAAATCTTTCCATAAACAGTAACCTGCTGCGGCAAAGTTCTGGAATTTACATCCTCAGGCCTCAGTATGCAGAATTTGATTTTCAGCATACCTGGTTCCTCTCCGCTTGCAGGCTTCTCCACACTGCATACCAATCCGCGGTATCCTCCTGCATCATAATCCAGCACCGTACCTTTGATATCCTCTGCCGTAATGCTGCCGTCCACAACAGCAATTCCCACATCCTTTAACACCGCATCCCTATAATTTTCGTTGACCAGACGGGTCGCTGTCTTTTCATAAGAAACTTTAGGCAGTTTCTGCCCAAGAAATACTGCATTCTTTGTTCCTTCCGGTTTGCCGGATTTAGAAATATCATAAGCCCTTAACCCCAGCCGTTCTACCGATGCCGGAATTTTAATCGTGCTGATGGGACAGCCCTCAAAAGCCCTGTCCTTAATATCTGTCACGCTATCCCCGCCGGAAATTCCCACCAGACTGCTGCATCCGGCAAAAGCCTCTTCTCCTATTACCGTAACACTTTCCGGCAGATAAACGTTTGTGATTCTTGTATTTTCTTTAAAAACTTCGGGACCAATCTGTTTTACACCGTCCGGTATCCTAATCTGGCTTCCCATTCCGCCGTAAGCAACTAGTATTCCATCTCCAACCACTGTATAGGGAGATGTTCTGTCGCTTTTTCGTTCCTCCATCCACTTTGTCTGGGCAAAGGCCGAAGGCTCTATTTCCGTTACCGAAGAAGGTATATTTATTTCTGACAAATCATCACAATGATAAAATGCCCCATATCCGATAGACGTAACCCCTTCTGGAATGGAAATAGAAGTAAGACCCGACCTGGCAAAAGAAAATTCCCCGATTTCTTTGATTCCTTCCGGGATTTGATAATCCTTCAGCCCTTCGTTCTTATAATATGCCTGCGAAGCAATCTTTTCGTTATTGACAATGGTATATTTTATAAAAGCTCCCCCATTGCCTGTCCCCATCACTTCCGCCGATGATGCAGACCCTATGTCCGCCGGTGTGCCGGTATCAGGCCGCTCATTTCCGGACAGTACCTTTGACTGGCTGTTGTCCATAAAAATCACTGCATTGCCCGCCACAATAGTGCTTTGTCCCAGAAGGCTTTCTCCCGATGCAGCCGCTCCTGCCTCTTCCGCCGCCTCTCCGTTTTCCGTTCCGCCCTCTTCTTCCGTTTCGTTTATCCGGGGTATAATATCCTGATATTCCGTACTGGCTGCCGCCGATTTGTCCCTCGCAGCCTCATACTTCGCCGCCGTAGAACCTGCTTCTGCAATAATTGTCAGATTCCTGCAGCCGTCGAATGCCGTGCTGTGTATACTGGATACCGACATGGGAATCTCTGTTTCGCCCAGATTAATACATCCGGCAAAAGCCTGTATGCCTATGCTCCGCAAAGAATAGGGAAAAGAAACTTTCTCCAGGCTTGTACAGTTTGTAAATCCATAATCCGGTACGGATTTCACATTGCTTCCGAAATACACCCTTTTCAGATTCTGGCAGCCCCAAAATGCATTGCTCTTGATTTCCTTTACAGTAGCAGGCATCCTATATTCACTGCCCCCATATCCGGGCAACATCTGATAAATAATGGTTTTGTCCTTGCTGTAGATAATTCCGTCCTCGTAAACAAAATTCTCGTTATAATTACTCAGCTTTATGGAGGAAAGTGAATTACAGCCGGCAAAAATCCCGTTTCCTAATTTTTTTACTTTTTTGCCGAAAGTTACTGATTTCAGGCTGCTGCATCCGCTGAATGCACCGTTTCCGATATCGGTAACCGTATCGGGAATCACCGCCGTTTCCAACGAAGTACAGCCGCTAAAAGCATTGTAACCGATATCTTCCACATAACCGGGAATCTCTACTTTCACAAGCTCTGTATGTCCGGCAAAAGCCTCTCTTCCAATATGTTTTACAGAAGTAGGAATAGACACGGCGCCAGCCGTGCCTGTATATTTTACCAAAGTATCCCCATTCATCTGAAAATCAGCCGATGAAGCGGAAGCCGCTTCTACATCCGGCAAAGAAATCAGGGCTGCTGCTGTTATACACAGCAGCAGTGCCCCCAAAA
>DNJW01000033.1 GCA_003488965.1 Lachnospiraceae bacterium
ATCAATCCTTCAATCGTCAACATCCACTCAGCCCTCCTTTCCCAGATTCCTATACATAGGTTTCTATGTAATCGGAGGGTCACAGTCCCTCCGTCGAAGGACAAGCCGCCTACCGTTATGGCAGCACCCATATGAGTATTCTATCAGAAAATGCAGGACGCCACAAGACAATTTCCGGCTTTTTCACACCTCATCCCCTATTCCTCCACTTCCCTAAAAACAGTCTCCATAAATATCCAAACTCCTCACATCTTCCAAACACCAGTATAAACAGTCCATTATAAACTATTGTTATCATTGCCACCATAAGAACAAACATGGGAATCGTCACCGCTGTCATTATCCTGCTTTTCAGCAGCATCAGCAGTGCCAGCGCAACGGCATTCACTGCTATGTATTTAACAGAATCCCTGAAATACACAGCTGCCGTTTTGCCAAAGCATACTTTATATATGATAAACGGTTTGGTGATATTGGCAATCAGGCCGGAAATAATCGTTCCGATATAGATACCCACCAGACCGATTTTCTGTACCAGTACAATTGAAATCACCAGATTCACAGCCCCTTGTATCAGCGCCAGATATTTATCCTGCTCAAAAACACCTGCCGCCGTCTTATAATTCGTCAGGACGATACGCTCTCCCTTGAAATAATAATCAAACATAATACAGCCAATTACCAGATCAGGCAGCGCTCTTTCCGCTCCGACCCACAATACAATCAAAGGTGTCAGCATTAAAAAAAAGCCGATAGCAGAAAAACCATAAATCCAGCAGGCAAAAAAACGGTATATTTTAAACATGGAATACTGCTTTTCCCTATTTTCCGTAGCAATCAGATTCCCAAAACTGGACAACACCGAATTGAAAATAACATTCACAAAATTGGAAACCGAGGATACCACATAATTATAGCTTCCCACATAATTGACCGTGGTCACATCTATAAAGGCTGCGATAATCATTGTGTCCGTCTGCAGCCTTGCCATATCCCCCACTCTGTGGAGAACCAATGCCTTTGTCTGTCCGGCAATACCCCCAACCTCTTCTTTGGATAGCTTCTCTACCTTTTTATCCTTCAGGTACGGATACATCTTGTCCAGATAAATGCTTACAAAAATCTTCTGCAGCAGTTCCACTGCAGCGGCGGTAAGCAGATACAGATAAAAATTGGGGAAAAGCCATAAACCTGCTATTTGCAGCGAAATCGTAACGGCCTTTGTTATGGTAATGATATTCGTCTGAATATAATTTTTCTGCTGGGCGTTTACCAGACTGTATTTATATGCTACGAAATAACTGCTTACCGTATTAAATAGAACGATAAAATAGCATATAGTTAAATCCCTCAAAGCAATATCCCCCGGATCCTTCACCAGATACCGCAAAAAAGGGGCAATTGCTATGCCAATCAAAGCGATTACCGCTGCTACCAGGCGGTATGCCTTCTTATACAGCCTCATATAAGATTTGACCTTTTCCACCTCATTCCGGGCCACCGGTCCGTACAAACTGAAATTAAATGCCGTCCCTATCCCCAGCTCTGCCAAAGACAGAACCGTCAATATTCCCGTATAATAATCGCTTACTCCCAGCAAGGTATCCCCCAGATGTTCTATAAACACCTGGCGGAGCGCTGCTCCGAGCAAAAGAGTAACCACATTGCCCATCCACCCGAAGGCTATATTCTTTGCCGCATATTTCACTCTGCCCATAACTTTAATTCTCTCCATATTTATGGTAAATACTAATCCAACTTATCAGACCTGTAATATCTAATACAGTAATCGCAATTGTTATAGCTTTTATATTAACATAATAACTACAATTTGCAATCATTAATCCTGTTGCCCTTAACAGTATATCCGAATCGTTGCTGTTCACCTATATCAGAAACCGAGCGCAGCCAGAGAACATATTTCCTAAGGAGCCTCTTAAAAAACGCCAGCACTTGGCGAAGTTTTTTTGAGCCTAGTGCCTGCTGCGTTTTTGTGAAGCGGGAGCGGGGCGCATGTGGAAATATGTTCTCTGGCTGCGCTCGGTTTCTGATACGAAGGAACAGCAACTCTGAATCCATAAACAGCCCCTTCCAGACAATGAGTCCGCTTGTTTCCCACATGGATTTATGATAATATGAAATCAAGAACTTATATGGCATGTTTGAAAAAAGCCATGGGAGGTACACTTGGAAACGTCAATGAAAAAAAAATCAAGTACAAAAAAAATAGATAAAGGGGGTTCCCTGCTGCTCTCTATTATTTTAATATTTTTCATTTTGGGGGCAGTGGTATTTTCCGTATCGCGGAAAATCTCTGTAGAAATGACTGACTCAGCGATTCAGAACCTGAGCGAAAGCCTGAATCTGATCAAAAGTACCATTGAAGCAATCCTGAATAAGGAAGCAGAGTTCCAGAAACTGATGGCACAGGAAATGGCATTGGCAGATGAGCCGGAGAAGCAGCTGCGCTCCTACAGCGGCAGCCAGACAATGGTGAAGGTGTCAATAATACGTACAGGAGAAACAGAAGGTGTCTCTGATAACGGTGAAACATTTACGGAGAACGAATTAGACTTCTCTGCCGGCGGAACGGTGGATGGCGTGGCGGTTTCCCAGTCCTATCTGAACTATATGGGAACATGGGCATACACCATGAAATGTCCTATCATAAAGGACGGGGAAGAAGTGGCAATGCTCTATGTGGAACATATTTATGATTCCCTGGACAAATCTCTTCCTCCAGGATTTTACAATAAAAAGGCTATGCTGTATATCATGGATGCGGAGACAAAGCGTCTTGTCCTAAAGCCCAAGGGAATGGGAGAGCGGGATGCCGGACATCTGAATCTGAAGGATTTTTACCGGGCAAATGATATTCAGGAGGAAGGACTGCTGGCAGAAGTAGAAACATGTCTGAAACAAGGCAGGAATATTATGTTTAAGCATGATATCCGGGGAAAAAAGGCACTGAATTATATGTGGTCCGTGAACGGAGGAACCATTTATCTAATCGGTTATGTGCCGATTGAAGCAATTCAGCAGGAAGGCTCTACCGTTAACAAAAATATTTTTATCGTAGTCGGCGTGATGCTGGTCGCCTTTTTCCTATGCTGCATTTTATATTATTTTAATCAGAGACAGCAGAACAAAATCAGAAAGGAACAAGAAGCAGAACGGGAAATTCATAACAGACAGCTGGCGGAGGCGCTTCAGGCCGCGCAGGCTGCCAGCAATTCAAAGACTATGTTTCTGTCGAATATGTCCCACGATATCAGGACTCCAATGAATGCGGTACTAGGTTTTACAACGCTGCTGGAAAGAGATGCACAGAATCCGGATAAAGTGAAGGAATATACACGGAAAATTATGGCATCCGGACAGCATCTTCTAAGTCTAATCAACGATATCCTGGATGTTTCTAAAATTGAGAGCGGCAAGGTTGTGCTTTCAGTAGAAGAGTTTACCTTAAATGACCTAGTGTCATCCGTAGATGCAATTATCCGTCCCATGGCAAAAGCCAAAAAGCAGAAATTCTATGTGTCAGTGACCGGCGTAAAACACGAATACCTTCTGGGAGATGAGACGCGGATTAACCAGATTTTAATCAATCTGCTTTCCAATGCGGTAAAGTACACGCCGGAGGGAGGTAATATCTGGTTTCGGATTATCGGATTGAAGCAGCGCTCCAGTCAGTTTGAGCATATCAAGATTGAAGTGGAAGACGACGGATACGGCATGACACCGGAATATTTGGAGAAAATTTTCGATGCCTTTACCAGAGCAGAGAACAGCACCACCAACAAAGTGCAGGGAACCGGACTGGGCATGGCAATTACAAAAAATATTGTTGAGCTTATGGGCGGAACCATAGACGTTTCCAGTGAAGTGAATAAGGGAAGTATTTTTGGAGTGGATCTTGAATTCCGGATACCGGAAGGACAAGCGGACAGACAGTTCTGGAAGCAAAGCGGAATATCCAGAATGCTGGCAGTGGATGGCGATGCGCAGAGCAGAGAGAATATACAGACACTCATGCAGGATATGGGCGTGACGGCAGACACGGTCCAGAGCGTAGATGAGGCAATGGAACGTCTGCAGCCTTCTGGCATTGGAGAGCAGGAATACCAGCTTATCTTATTAGACTGGGATATACCGGACCTGGATGCCGTACAGACGGTGGAGCGGATTAGGGAAAGCCTGCCGGAGGTACCGATTCTGTTCCTGACGGAATATGAGGATGAGGAAGAAGTCCATGCGCCTCAAATAGAAAAGACCGGAATTATGCCGAAGCCGTTTTTCGTATCTGCACTAAAAGAAAAGGTGATACAGATGCAGAATGGAGAAAAAGCGGATTATAACAGCGCCAAGGAGGAAGAAGGAAGCTTGGAAGGGCTGAATTTCCTGGCTGCAGAGGATAATGAAATTAATGCGGAGATTTTACGGGAGATTTTATCCATAGAAAATGCAGCCTGCGAAATTGTGGAAAACGGGCAGCTTGCCGTGGAGCGTTTTGCCGCTTCTGCTGCGGGTGAATTCGACGCGATACTGATGGATGTACAGATGCCGGTAATGAACGGTTATGAAGCGACAAGGGCAATCCGGGCGTTAGAACGCACAGATGCCGGAGAGATACCGATTATAGCCATGACGGCCAATGCGTTTGCGGAAGATGAGAAGGAAGCTCTGAGGGCAGGCATGAACGTTCATCTGGCGAAACCCATTAATGTGAAATTATTAAAGGAAGTTATACGGCAATATGTAATATAGGTAATTGCGAAACACAGTAATTCTGCACTTGTCATTGTGCAGC
>DNJW01000348.1 GCA_003488965.1 Lachnospiraceae bacterium
GTACAAATTATTTCGCGACAGTTCCTTATTTAAAAAATATAATTATATAATGGCACAGTTCCCCAAAAACACCATAAACTCGGACTTAATGAAAAAGGGCAAAAAAAAAGGGTCTCTGCCCATCCCGCCGTAGCTGGGATTACAAAAACCCATATTTTATATGCACACCATATTAAGTCCAACTTTATTCTATTTTTGTTTATGATTCCGGTTGATTTTGTGACATGAATTTCTTTACCTCGCTGTTCCGCTTCGGCAGCAGTTCCGTCCCTATGTTCGCCATTTGTATTTTCTCAATCCACTGCCACCATGTATCGTCCATGTGGTCGCATACCAATATTCGGACAAATATCCTCGCCGGGGAGGTTCCATCCAGTTTATAACCAGCCTTTTCCATAAAATCTACCGCAAAATCACTCTCAAGATATAAGCCCTTGCAAAGCGCCAGTGCGGTACCCGGCTCGATTCTGGGCTCTGTGTTATTTCTGTATCCGCTTATACTGACAGTACTTACTCCAGTTCTCCCGCTCAATTCATCCGCACTTATGCTGCATCGTTTCATATGATAATTAAGCGTACCCGCAAAGCCTGACGGCACTTCATTGGTCATTCTGGCCGCCATCTTCTCAGCCTGACGGATTATCTTGTCAATCTCAGCCTGCATATCCTTTTTCTTTTGATTAATTTTATGTTCCGGGTCATATTTCGCCCTGATAAAAGAGCTGGAATCTATTTCCTTACAAAGGAAGCACCTTCTATAAAATGTATCAGAATATTTCTCACTTGCGCTATACTCCCGCTCAAATACATAACAGCATTCATCCACATGATCAAGGGCGTAGTCCGTGAGCATATTTTTGCCGTCCGGATCCTTCTGCACGTATTTAGGAGAATTGATGCATACCATGCAGTTCGCATATACAATGACTCCCTTAACATACAGATCCCGCAGGGTCATATTCATCACAAGATTGATCACAAAATTTTCTTCGTCAATGAGGAATGTATCATTTCCTTTCAAGGAGCCGGATTTAAAAAAGTATGGCGGCAGATATTTCCCATTATGAAATACACGCACACCTTCAGCCTGCTCGCATCCTATTTCAATTATCCGCAGTTTTGCAGCAATATAAGATACACCAAAAAAAAGTGCCAATTCATCAATTGACTCTTCCAACAGAACCGCATTTCTTTTCTGCGGCTCTGCATTATGGCGTCTCTGTAAAATTTCACGCATTTTCCTTATTGTCATTTCACGCGGCATAAGTATTCTCGGAGCAAGCTGACTCGCCTGCCATTCCATCCATTTAACAGCAGACTCATCTTCTTTCATGCCTTCATATTTTTCAACGATTTCACAGGTAATATGGTTGACCTCACCCTGTAACAATTTCTGCAGTTCAAACGGCCGGCGGTGCCGATCCCAATGCACACACTCATGGATCATCGTATTGTTTGCCGTACCAATGTTATACATAAAATGAACATCCGGGTTTATAAGCATCGTTCCCGGAACGGTCATAATCTCTTCTGTCTCAAATTGCCGGATATCCTTGAACACCTTAACCTTTTCTACACCAAAATATGTCTTCCCGAATACATTTGATTCCATCGGGGCATAGTACATCGTCATATGCAGGGATGCAAGCACCTCATTTATCGGAATCGCCATCGGCTGAAAGAGTGCCTTGCGGCAGTGTTTCTTTAAAAATTCTTCTGCGTGTCTCTCGACATCCTCTTCATACATATATGGAACAAGGTTCTGGCTCAGACTTTTATCACGGTCAAATTCATTTTTATTGTAGGTCGTAACTTCCGTAATTTTCACATTGTGCAGGCCATTTTCAAGCAGTGCAGATAAAAAGACATTATAACACCCACTTTCATCAAAGGTGTCATATCCACCTCTGTATCTTCCCTTGACCTCAATTTCTGCATCAACCGTGATCCTGATTTCTAAGCTGCTACCCCCTTTATCCTTGAAGGTGACACCAGATACATGAAAAGCAGACAATTCTACCCATGACACGCTGATAATTTCTTCATTTTCAAAACTGTCTTTCCTTGATATAATATATCTCTCAAGGCTGTCGAATATTTCATCGTAGAAGTTATCTTCCATATATTCGCAGAAATTTTTGTACTTTACCAATAGACAATCCTCCCTCATCCCTATGGATCACCAAAATCCCAACAGTTTTCGCTACTTATTCCTTTATAAATCTGTTGCTGTTCTTCCTCCACGCACTAATCTTCTATTCCTTAAGCTTATCCATGCACTTCGATATTTTAATACTTCATCCTCCGTAGCCCCAAGTTTTTCAATCAGAATCTTCTTATCCGTAATTTTTAACAGTTCTATTACATCGTCATGATTTCGTATATATCTGTCTATCGTGTCAAGCAAACTGTCAATTTCGTCATCGGTAATTATGGTTTCGTCAAAAATATTAGGAAGTAATATTCTTCCAACTTCCCCTGGGAGAATTTCTAATACTCCACCGCCGTAACTTCTTCCCTCTAATTCTGAAAAAAGTAAAGACAAACTTGTATAATAGGCAACTACCATTCTTTTTTTATTAACTGGTTCCAGAAATCTTACCCTGTGCATCGTGTCCGTGCTTACAGCATTTACTTCCTCCGTATTTAGCATGAACTTGGGATATAAATAGTTTCGCCTGAGAAAGAATGCATCTGGAACCCATACAGAAGGTACCTTATACCACTCATCCCGTATCTGGCATTTATAAGTAGTGTTCTGTTCGCTTTGTTCTCCAAATTGTATGTAACTCTTCAACCCTTTTGAAAACTTATTTTTGTCAAATAATGTTAAATCCAGCAGGTATGTTCTGGCACCGGCTTCAATATTAGCATTCCAATCATCCTCAGTAAACTGGATGCCTTTTATATTTACACTTCTGGCAATTAAAGGCTTGCAATATTCTCTTAAATTATATTTTTCTACGGTATCCCTATCTACGCAAAAGTAGTCATTATTACCAGTTGTAATTCCGACCTCGCACTTTGCCACCTTTGAAAACCGTATGTATCTTTTATCGCGCTCTGCTGCCTGCACCTGCTCAAGTTCCGAATCACTTAAAAAATATTTTGTCCATTTACTTGAGGCTAAATCCGCTTCGAAAAATTCATAATTCCCAAGGTCATCATCTTCCATATGCTCAAGATCATCAAACTGAACAATTCTTATTTTATGGTTCTCATCTCCAGCAATTTTTTCTCCTAAGAGAAGAACCACCTCCTGCTCAATTCCATCAAATACAAGGCTCCTAAAAGTCACAACTGTAATTCTGTTCAAATGTCTCACCAGAAACTTTCTTAAATCCTCTGAATATTTTACCTGCAAAAGTTCTGCCGGAATTACAAACCCCATCCTGCTTGTTTCTTCCATACAGCTAACACATGCTACAGTAAAAGACACCCAGGCATTAATCAGTTTATTTGATATCATTCCATTTTGTGTCAATATTGCACTTTGCTCATTTCTCTGTTCTTCATTCAAATATTGGTATCGAATATATGGAGGATTACCTAAAATTGCTTGGTATCGATCTTGGCATAATCCACTTGTATATGCTTTATAAAAATCATCGTTGATGATGACTTTTCCACTTTCCCCTATATTTCTTTTCCATCCTTTCTTCCATTCAAGCTGCTCATATCTCCCAGCCGCCACTTTTGAAACATCCTCATTAATTTCAATTGAAATCATATTGGCATTTTCCCATACATCGGTATGCTTATGGATACTTTTAATGAAAACTCCATCGCCTACACTGGGTTCAAGAATATTCCCTATACCACCTTCCTGATCCATGACCCAATTTGTCACATAATCAGCAATAGGCTCAGGCGTGAAATATCTGCCATGTAATTTTTCTTCCGAAGCATCTTCCTTTAATTTCAAAGCCCGCAAACTCCTTTCGCAATATTTTCCTGGGCATTCACAAATACTATCCCGTGAATTTCAGTCATATATTGGCATACATATCTGATAATTTCAAGTTAATAATCATCTGAATCGCTCAATAAGATTTACTTAGTGAGCGATTCAGTTTATACATCAATCATCCTTAATTTCTATAACAAATTCGTCCTGTTTGCCATCCACTTTATAAAGGTACATAATCTGCCCAAGAAGATTTCTATTTCTGATAATACTCTTTGCATCACCCCAACTAAGATGTACATTCGGTTGCTTTTGCCGATATGAAGTGGTATTTGTCCTTGAATCATATTTCATAGTTAACTCGTGAACTCCATTATCAATTCCATCAATTATAAAATGAAAATTTGCTTTAGCATATTCGAAATAATTAGGTTTGCCTGCCTTAGGTTTCCAATTCAACCCGGCAAAGACAGTATTCCGAAAATATTGCTGCTGATCAATATCATAAGCACCTTTTTTTAAGAGCATAGAACCAGTAGGGTTAGTTCCTCTGCCAGAAGGGATTGTTAAATCGCGTTCCTTCAATTCCTTGCTCTTCCACACTTCCGTAACACCACCAGAAAAAGAACTTCCAATAACAACTGCTTTTTTAGTCTGGGCTGTCGCATTATGCACTCTTGTGACACGGTGTTTGCCTATACTCAATTTCATTTTTTTAATGCCCTGTTTTCCAATACTGTTTTTACCAACACTGGAAATTCTCGGTACCGTGGTCTCATCAATAATTCTTCCTTCATCCAATAGGTTTGCAATTACTGCATCTGAATCAACCAAAATCACATTATCTTCTGAATAATCATTCAGCAAATGCTTATAGCCACTAAAAAAAGAATCCAAAAAAGCCTTATCATCCTTATCCTTCAAATTAAGTTCAAGAAATACACTGTTTTCAATGTTTCCAAGAAGACCACCTGGTGTAAGATTTGCACTACCGACCATTGCATCTGCCATAGCATTCTGCGAATCAACTGCCACAAGTGTCTTGGGATGAAATATTTGGATAGAACTACCCGTATCGACAGCATAAACCTTCACACCCGCATTGAGCAAACATTTAATCGCCTGTGAAGATGTGATTCCATTTCTGATGCCCACTAAAGCAGTAACCTTGCCCCTATTGCTTTCAAGTTCTGCTTTAATGTCATCTACACTTCTCTCCTTAGCAAATGCCGAATACATAAAAATTTGATCGTGAGGCTTGTTTAAAATATCAATAATTTGATTTTGATGATTTTCATCCTGTTCTTTCCCTTGTAGTAAATAAGTTGCCTTAGCCATATAATCACTCCTTTTCAAAATCGCATTTTTTCATCTGTAGTTATTCTATCACGGTTCTGTAGATTTTGCAATACTATTCTACAGATTTCTTTACATTTATTTTCGCTATATGGCTAATTTTCGCTTTTCACTTGTTATTTTTTCTACAGATTTTATTTTCTTTTTCTGTAGAATGCAAGCACTTAAGATGACTTTTCTGTGCTGCCCGCGTCAATCTCTTTCAGACGCTCCAGCCACCTCTGTATACTCCCTCTTTTAAAGAATCCAAGCAGCGCTCCATCACAGAACCTTTCTGCCCTGACCGCTCCCAGCAAGAGTGTCATGACACAGATTCCATCTTGTCAGCAACATCTACGGCACCCTTGAAATCACTCCCCCATTTGATTCCATTCCGTTCCAGAACATCACCATATCGGTTCAGACCGTATCCCAGATGGACTTTGTGGCCTTCTCGCAACTTTATCCACCGAAAACAAAGCCCCTTTCAGAACCAAATTTATCGCTCCTAACATGGTCAAAATCCCTATCGTTAAAAATGCACCCAAAGTCATGCTTGGGTGCATTGTATCATATTGTGATACGCAAGCCACAAAATATTTCTTGTTGCTTATTTATTTCGCGCCTTCGATATTTCCATTGCCTCCGTAATCGTATCCGATGTAAGGAGCGTGTCAAGCTGCGCCCACACACGGTTCGACATCACAATTTTGTCCCCTGTCCGGATAACCTTTGGCGGTATGATTGCCGGTCCCAGCTCATATACAAAATGCGTCTCTGAAAGCTCCACGTCCGGTATCTCCGGAACAAACGGGTGCAGATTGTCCGTTACGGTATATTTTTCTATATGGTGGATCGACTGCAATTTGCCGTGGTACCTGAAAGCGATGTATGTCAGCGGCTCTTTAGGCCATCCTCCTTTGCCGCCTCCAACCGGGCAGCAGTACTTATGGTACTTCCTTACAATATCCACATATGCAATGCCCGCTGTTCTCTTTTCTCCTTTTGCAGGTGTGATTTCCACTTCCTTTAATCCAAGCGATACAACATATACCCAATTTGTGTCCTTATTCTGTGTAGTCATTATCCTCTTTATGTACCTCTCCAATTCCCCAAGAATATAATTCTGTTTACCCGCAGTCTTCATCCGCAGTTCCCCTGCAAGGTCACATATCGTCATCCACGGAAGGTGCAGCACCGTAGTCCCCGGTATCGTCGGCAGCCGCTTTTTAGCATAATCCTCCGTGCATTCCGACATGGACACGATTGCCTTCACCTTTGCCGGGCTGCTGATAAACCCGGATCTCTCCGAATAAAGCCTTAGCTGCGACTCCCCCGGAAGAACCCATCCCCGCTTTGCCTCAATGATGATATAGAACTTTTGGTTGTCAGTTATCTCCATGTCTGTGATCCCCTTGTCCTTCTCAAACTCCTGATACCGGATCACGACATCGTCCGCAGCCGCATTAACGTGGAGCAGCCTCTCAATTACCCTCTCCAGTAGACGCGGGCATTTCACAAAGGCCCATGCTATGCTTTTGGTTATGTCGTTTTCCTTGTCGCCTATAAGGTCAAAAATCGTCTCGACTCTTTCGTTGTGCGCAAATAATTCTGCCATTAAACTCACTCCTCAGAAATGAACTTCCATGGACTGGTCATCCCGGCTCCCCTTGCCCGTCATCCAGCCAAAGCACAAAGTCCACTTTTTTCAAATCCGTAAATCCTGTTTTCGGGAATGCCTCGTCAAATGCCCGGATGACCGCCTTCCCATCATCGGATGCCATGTACTTTAAAAAATCCCTCTTATACCGCCCATAACGCTCAAGTATCTTCTTTTCCCGGTCTTTTGTGTTACAGGCAGGTATCCTATAGCCAAAATGTCCGCCTGTGACATTCCCGTCCCATATCGGCTGCTCTGGGTCAAGTGTATGTACCAGCTTGCTCGAAAACGAAACCTCAAGCGCCCCATATTTCAGGAAGTATGACAGAGTCTCTTCGAATGAAGGTTTTGCCCCCTTGCCCTGTTCCATGTAAGCAAAGTACTCCCGCCGGAACTCCTTCGGGTATCGTCCGAGCGTATAAAAGTTTTCATACGTCTTCTGGAAGCTTTCATCTAAGGATACATCAACCCGCTGCACCTTCTCCATGATGAACTGATACCGCTCTATGCCGGTACGCATCCTAGGCTTTGCCAGTATTGCCGGGAGACGCTCTAAATCAAATATCTGTCTGCCTTTGTCTGTGCCGCCCGCGTCAATCTCTTTCAGGCGCTCCAGCCACCTCTGTATGCTCCCTCTTTTAAAGAAGCCAAGCAGCGCCCCATCGCAGAACCTTTCTGCCCTGACCGCTCCCAGCAGAAGCGCCATGACACAGATCCCATCCTTGTCAGCAACATCCACTGCATCCATGGAGCCACTCCCCCACTTGATTCCGTTCCGCTCCAGGATGTCGCTATACCGGTTCAAACCGTATTCCGGATGATCCTTATCAAATGTGTACACCGCATCCATGAACTTCTTTACAATCCCCGAATATGATACATAGGGCATCTGGATGGGATGCTCCGGAGTCCCATCATTATCATGGTCAATGATCCACTCCCCAGCCTCATCCTGCTGTATTACATCAAGCATATCTATTAGTTCTGTATATATTTTAGCCATCAGTTATGGCTCCTTTCTCTTATCAGTTTCAAATGCCAACTGCCACATACACATGTCCATCAGCTTCATGGCAGGATACCGGGTTCCGCAAGTGCTTAATTCCTCCCGGAGGATTTCAAATTCATCCTTGTGGGACAAATAATACACTGCAACATCCCTTACGGATTTTTTGTTATATACCCCGGCTGAAATATTATATCGCTTTACAGCCTGCACATAATACCGGTCGTAAGCAGGAACACATCCCAGAGTCCCTAACAGGATCTTTGTCACTAAGGTATCCGTAGTTTTATTGATAACACCTTCAAACGAGGGCTGCTCTGCTGCATATACTCTGCGGATCCTTTCACCCACTTCTTCCAACAGATCCAGATTGACATCTTCGGTAAGTCCTTCCGCTGATATCCCCACAAGAGGATCATATTTTTTCTCTAAAAGAATTCTCACAACCGGAATATGGATTTTGTAGTCTTTCTGCAGGAGGAACGAGGAACCACGGTACATCCCCCAGCTCGCCAGATAGAATGCCAAATGCAGTGCGAGGCAATCAAACATCTTTTCGTCTGCATCATTCCTGTTCTCCACAAAAGCATTGTAGCAATGTCTCCATGACATATACCGCCCATGCGGATCCTTCACTGTCTCATTGAAGTATGTACGGATACATCGGACGGCTTCATCTAAAGCCAAGGCAGCGCACTTCTCTCTGGACATCACTGCCGTTTTCTCAGCTTCTCCTTGAATCTGACGGCTTTGATGGTTTTTCTTTACGAACTCAACGGTTTGCCCCTTCATATCAACATGCTGTGACAGATACCCCGCATTCAGCCACGCGGATGCAATTGGATGTGATTCAGAATTGGACCAGTATGGCTGATGGAGATAAGCAGAATCCGGCAATTGGAATCCCAGGATTCTTTCCACGTCCGAAAAGGACAGCTTAATTTCGTCCTTCCCGCATTTCTCCAGATATGCAGTTAACCCAATAAAACTCTGTCCTTTTGCCATCCTTCGTCCTCCTCACCTCATCCGCTCTCTTGAAATATTGCGGACTTCAGCTATCGTATTGCTCATTTGCATCTTTATCCCTGCCTCTCACTGATCTATAGATCGATACGATTTCCTCTCCCGGAAGGCTTGGGAAAACATTTATAACGCCTTCAAGGTCAAGTCCGCATCTACACATGGATTCTACAGCGCGTTTATCCTGTTCCTGCATCACTACCCCCATAACCAATCATCTGTTATCAAATCTATCTTATCACAAAATTCCCCTATTAGGATAAGAATA
>DNJW01000078.1 GCA_003488965.1 Lachnospiraceae bacterium
TTCCGCAGAGCGGAATCATGGGGGAGATAGGGGGAGGAATATTGCAAAAAAAAGAAATTATTGTTATATACGGGAATGAGTATATCAAAATGACCAAGGAGCTTTTGGAGAAGGCGGACTTGGCTGGGATGATAGGAGAGAAGGGAAAACGGATTGGGATTAAACCGAATCTGGTGTCCCCGGTTCCGGCCGAGGAAGGGGCAACGACACATCCGGAGGTAGTGGAAGGACTGCTTCAATATTTGAAAGAGCATGGGTTTCATAACATTGCTGTTATGGAAGGCTCCTGGGTAGGAGAAAAGACAGAAAATGCTTTTCAGGTATGCGGCTACCGGAAGCTGGCTGACTGTTATGGAGCGGAGCTGATAGATGCGCAGAAGGAAGCGGCTGTGGAGACAGACTGTGCAGGAATGAAGCTTCATATTTGCCGCTGCGCATTTAACGTGGATTATATGATTAATGTGCCGGTAATGAAGGGGCATTGCCAGACGCGGATTACCTGCGCATTGAAAAATATGAAGGGACTGATACCCAATGCAGAAAAGAGAAGGTTTCATGCAAAGGGACTGCATAAGCCGATAGCTCATCTGGCAGTAGGAATCCGTCAGGATTTTATTCTTGTGGACAGCATATGCGGGGATTTAAGCTTTGAAGACGGCGGAAACCCGACGGTGATGAACCGGCTCTTTGCAACAGCGGATCCGGTATTGTGCGATGCCTATGTATGCAGGCTTCTTCAATATAAAACAGAAGAAGTGCCTTATATCGGGCTGGCGGAAAAGCTGGGCGCAGGATGCGCAGATTTGTCCGCAGCATCCGTGAAAGAGCTGAATACTCCCGATACTGCTATATCAATACCGGATAAGGAAAGGGTGATGAAACTGCGTGAACTGACAGAAGAGGTGGATTCCTGCAGCGCCTGCTACGGATATCTGATACCGGCACTGGACAGACTGGAAAAAGAAGGAAGACTTCAGGGGTTTCAGGATAAAATCTGCATCGGACAGGGATTCCGGGGGAAAAGCGGAAAACTGGGCATCGGAAACTGCACGAAAGAATTTCGGCACAGTTTGGGAGGATGCCCGCCTACGGAGAATGAGATTTATGAGTTTTTAAAGGCGTATCATTCTTAGGGGATACAATAAATATAAAATAGGTGGGCTTTTATTGTTGTATATGTTGTGGGTTTAGCAGAGGAATGGGGCTTATTATGGAAAAAAGAAATCTTCCTATTGGAATTGAATTTTACAAAAAAATCATTGAGGAAGACTACTATTATGTAGATAAAACATTGATGATAAAAGAACTGCTGGACAAGAAAAATTATGTAAGCCTTTTTACGCGGCCGAGAAGATTTGGCAAGACCTTGGCGCTTGACATGATTAAAACCTTTTTTGAAAAGGAATGGGACGAGAACGGAAGGGAAATAAGCAACGGACATTACTTTAAAGGAATGAAAATTATGTCAGCAGGGGAAAAATATACATCGCATATGGGGCAGTATCCGGTGATATTTCTTTCCCTCAAGTCTGCAAAGCAGCCTGATATGGATACGGCAGCATGGATGCTGAAAAAACAGATAGCGAATGAATATATGAGGCATCGGTATGTTTTAGCTTCCGACAAGCTTTTGGAATCTGAAAAAGAATTGTATAAAAAAATAATGTCACTTTCTGATGAAAATAAGATTTATGCAGATGCAATTGCCTTTTTGTCAGGATGTCTCGCTAAATATCATGGGGAAAAGACGATTATACTGATTGATGAATATGATGTGCCGCTTGAGAATGCTTATTTTTCGGGATTTTATAAAGAAATGACAGTGTTTATACGCTCTTTGATGGAATCTTCTTTAAAGACAAACGAGAATTTGAAATTTGCCATTATTACAGGATGTCTCAGAATCAGCAAGGAAAGTATTTTTACAGGACTCAATAACTTGAACGTAATATCTGTTATGAGTGACAGTTTCGCCGAGTATTTTGGTTTTATGCAGTCGGAAGTACTTGAACTCTTGTCATATTATGAATTGGAAAACCGGATGGGTGAGGTACGGGAATGGTATGACGGATATCTTTTCGGAAAAACAGAAGTATATAATCCGTGGAGTGTTATCTGCTATTTGAATAGTATAATAACTGATAAGATAGCGTATCCAAGACCGTATTGGGCAAATACTTCATCGAATAGCATTATAAAAGAACTGATAGAGGGCGCCGGTGATACTGTAAAAGCAGAACTGGAAGATTTAATGTTCTGGAAAACAATATCAAAACCTGTGTATGAGGACATCACCTATGAAAATATCCATAGTACTCCGGATAATTTATGGAATTTTCTGCTTTTGACCGGATATTTGAAGATGACAAATATTTATTTCGATGGTGCACAGGCATATGTTACGATGGCAATACCTAATCGGGAAGTAAGGTATATTTATGAAACCAGTATTATGGAATGGTTTAGACAGTGTGCTGTAACGGCTGATTTTTCCGATATATACCTCGCTATGCTGAATGGAAATGCTGTGGATTTTGAAACATATATGAAAGACTGTTTGAAGCGCTGTATCAGTTTTTATGATGAAAAAGAAACCTTCTACCATGGATTTGTAATGGGCATTATAGGTAATTTAAAAGGATATAGGATATTGTCAAACCGTGAAACAGGAAACGGCAGAGCCGATATCATTTTAAAACCTTTGGATGACCGGAACCCGGCGGTAATATTTGAACTAAAGTATACCAAGGATAGTGCAAAGATGGAAGCGGAATGCGATAACGCCCTTCGTCAGATAGAAGAACGCGGTTACATGGATGAATTGCTGGAGGATGGCTGCAGCAATGTAGTCAAATATGGTATCTGCTTCTGTAAAAAAAACTGTAGGATAAGATGCAGAAAGGAAAACGGGCATGGAAGTATCTGATATTTTCACCTGATATTTTTTGCAAAAGATAGTTGACATTTTTTTAATGTTGTGCTACCATGCAATACGTAATCATAAAGCAAAGGCGCTGTGGGATTTTCACAGCGCCTTTGCTGCTTTATAGGGTTCGGGTGTCAAAAGGTCTGTCCGGCAGCATCGTCTGGC
>DNJW01000392.1 GCA_003488965.1 Lachnospiraceae bacterium
TCTGCTGAACACGATTTTCGCATTATGAGGTTCATCGGAATGTTCCGTACAATGGAACGCGCACAAATTTTTTGTGCAATCTGCCAGACGGTATTGCCGGACAGACCTTTTGACACCCTAACCTCCATGATTCCGCAGAGCGGAATCACGGAGGCTTGAGGAAAGGAATGATTTTATGATTTTGAGTGTCAGCCGAAGAACGGATATTCCGAATTATTATGCAGATTGGTTTCTGGCCAGGATAAAAGAGGGCTATGTATATGTGCGTCATCCAATGAATGTCCATCAGATAAGCAGGATAGAGCTGTCTCCTGAAGTGGTAGACTGTATTGTGTTCTGGACGAAAAATCCGGAGCCGATGCTGCGGAAATTGGATAGACTTGCAGGATATCGGTATTATTTTCAGTTTACTTTAACGGGATATGGCAGTGATATAGAACGTTATATTCCCCATAAAAGAAAGGTAATGATACCTGTATTTCAGGAATTGTCGAAAGAAATCGGTAAGGAAAGGGTGATTTGGCGATATGACCCTATTTTTTTTACAGATAAATATAATTTAGAATATCATCTGAAAGCTTTTGGACAAATTGCCAGAGAATTGGAAGGGTATACGGAAAAGTGCGTGGTTAGCTTTGTGGATATGTATGCAAAAAACAGAAAGGGCATGAATGAATTAAAACCTTATTTCCCTGAGGAAAAAGAAGTGCTTGAATTTGGGGAAAAGCTGGCTGTTTTGGCGGGAAACTGCGGGATAAGGCTGGCTTCTTGTGCAGAAAAAATGGATTTATCTGTCTGCGGAATTGAACATAATTGCTGCATAGACAAGGAACTGATTGAGAAAATAACCGGGCATAGAATCCGGGCAAAAAAGGATAAAAACCAAAGGATGGAATGCGGCTGTGTGGAAAGTGTTGATATCGGAACATATAATACGTGCAGAAGCGGCTGTGTATATTGTTATGCCAATCATAGCCAGAAAAGTGTTTCTCAAAACAGTCAATTATACAATGTAAATTCCCCTCTTTTGTGCGGAAGTATCTCCCCTGACGACAAGATTACCGAAAGAAAGATAAAATCCTTGAAGGAAAGCCAGCTGACTCTTTGGGATTTGTAATGCTGTAATCAAAGAGGCCATAGATATTTTTTAATGGAGGAGATGATGTAAAACAAGGATTCCAAAAGCTATCTAGTACTCCGTACTCAATATTTCTGTGCAAATTTCTGAGGATATTTGTTTGAGAGTGCAGGTCAAAAAGCGGAGGCGTAGCGGGCTACGCTGAGTGGAAATAAATAAGATAACCCCCTCTTGCTGAAGATATGCAAGAGGGGGTTTTTGTATGTGGATTGTGCTGTAATGCTGAAAGTGTTAACATTTTGTCTCAATATAGATTGTCATAAAATACTTGAATATATTTTTGTGACCTTTTTCGTTTTTTTGGTATCTAATTGTTGTAAAGTGAAACGGCCGTTTCATAAAAATGGGAGAACTGCCCATAATTTAGCGATAAGGAACTTGGGAGAATGAATAAGAAACAGTTTACGACAGAGGTACTTGAGGCTGAAAAAAGCCTGTATCATATAGCAAAGTCCATTTTGAAAAACGATGAGGATTGTGCAGATGCGATACAAAATGCAGTCTTACATGCTTTTGAAAAATTACATACACTGAGGAATGAAAGGTATTTCAAGACATGGCTTACCAGAATACTGATTAATGAGTGTAATCATATCATTCGTTCTAGAAAAGAGCAGATTCCCTATGAAGATTACTACGAAGCGCAGTCAGTTACGCAGCAGGAAAACAATCCGGAAGTGTTTGAAGCAGTCATGGAATTGGAGGATAATTACAGAATTCCTTTTGTGCTGTTCTACGTGGAGGGATTTTCGATTAAAGAAATCTGCCAGATATTAAAGCTGTCGCAAGGTACGGTAAAAACAAGGCTATATAGAGGCAGAAAACTTTTAAAAGAAAGACTAGTAGGAGTGTATGGATATGAAAAATAAAAACTGGAAGAATGAATTTCCCGAGGTGCCGGAGCATGTGCACCAGACTGTATTGGATACCCTGGCCGGACTGGATGAAAGAAAGGTGAAAAAGGTAAAGAAGATGAAAAAAGGAAAAATCATTGTTTTAATAGCTGCGGCAGTTGCCGTATTAGGAATGACTGTGAGTGCATCGGAGATTTTCCAATGGAATAGAAGGGCGGCAGAGGTTTTTATGTCGGATGAAGAACAGCAAAAGGAGCTGGTGACAGAACAGATTGCAAAGGAGGAATATCAGACAATATCGGATGCCGGACTCACCATACGGGCAATACAGACAATCCAGGATAACAATTGTTTTTATGCATTGTTTGAAATAACGGCAGAAGATGAGTCAATGCAGATTGCATCCGGCAATGATATGAGCTTCTTTCTTGATTATCAGGGAGAAGAAGATCCGTTCGGTATGTTCAGCAGTGGTTTTGTTGCAGAGAGTCAGCAGGATGTTTCCAACAGCAGATATTATGAGATGGTCGGAACAAAAATGGAGCCGGGAAAAGAGAATCTGAATATGAAGATACAGTTTACTTCGCTGGATGCACCTGGAGAAAAGGCTATGGGAGGGGAACCCATTCTGGAAGGAAAATGGGAATTCATGCTCAACCTGCATACAATAGAGCCTGTCCGTTATGAGATTAACAAGGAATATCCGGTTAACGGCTGTGCAGTGATGGTAAAATCAATAGAACTGACACCGATTAGCGTACAGCTAACCTGTGATGAGGCAGGCGCCAGACAGCTGGAAAAACAGGAAGGGGTCAATTTGGACCAGGCAGACAGCCTTCATTCCTTGTTCATCAATGGAGTGAAATATAAGGATGGTACGGTGGTGGAAGAAGAAGGATATCAGGAACTCTGGATTCGCTGTGGAGATGGAGAATATGCAAAAACAGCCCGCTTTTCCCATGTGATTGATGTGGATAAGGTCAGCGCATTGTTGGTAGGGGATAATAAGGAGGAGATAGAGCTTCCATAAAGCCATAAAAGTGAGAGGCTGGCCAAATATGGATATATAGAAGCAGCGGCGTGGAGAGGATAATGGTGCATTTGACAGTTCTGACCTATTTGAAAAATTGGTTTATAGTAACATTCATGGAAAGGGCATCCAGTGCCTAGCGTGAAAAGTACTTCTAACCGCTCACAGCAAAGGCTGTTTCGCGGAGAAGTACTAAGTTTC
>DNJW01000386.1 GCA_003488965.1 Lachnospiraceae bacterium
TTGAAATTCATCCTTAAAATCCATATCCTTCTATATCCTCTGTTTATTCATGTGTAATGATAAAGCAATATTTAAGTATATTATTAAACAGCAAAACAGGGAGATAAAATTTTATCTCCCTATTTAAAAATAAATATTACTGTCTGTTCCGGTAACCAATTGCCCAGTACCCAAATGAATCTGCCTGCACAGTAATGGTAGAATTGTCTGTGTCAATGTCTTTCAGCGTGACAAAATTACCGTTTTCATCATAAGTAAAAACCACGAATTCATATTGTTCGCCTTTTAAACGGGAGGGCACACCCAAAATTACAGTAAGTGTTTCGGATGTAGTCTTAATTAAATTAATTTCACCTTTATTCAGCTTATAAAGATCATTTTTAATAACACCCTGCAATTGATATCCCTGGGCTGCTGCATCTTTGGAAAGCTTTTCATTCATCCCCTTATCTAAGCTGCTGCAGATATAGTATTTGATAACAGCTCCGGCTTGTATTTCCTCCTTAGCCAGACCTGCGGCCTGTTGAATTTTGGCCTTTTCATCCTGATAAACCACACCGGACACATAGGTATTGCAGTAAACCCCATCCAAAGAAGATTTGCTTTTGACACCATTGGAAAAGGTAACCTCATTTACTGTAACAGGAACCGGAGGTTCCTCTGCAGCGGCAGGCTCTGAAACGCTCTCTGGAGCCGGCTCCAAGGGTTTTTCCTCAATGGGGCTTTGGGTTTCTTTTGTCCCTTCATGGAGCTTGCCCAGCAAAGTATTATAGGCGGAAGTAACAGTACTGATACAATTTTGCAAATCACTTCGTAAAATATCCGGACCGCCGTCATGTGACTCCCAAAGATTCTGGTCGTCCCATTCCTTCCACTGAGAACCATTATAATCTACAGCATTGCCATAGGCCTCCAAATCCGATTCCAATACCCAGTAGGTTCCCGGAGCCATTGATGCAGTATCGGGGGCCTCTTCCGGGGAAGTTACAGTTATAATCTGTTCTTTTTCCACCTTTTCCCATAAAGGTTCATCTTGTTCCATCCAAAAGCGGTCCCAAGTGCCGATAATGTCATCGATATATTTTTCCCCGGTTGCCGCCTTTAAGCTATCCACTAAGGCAATGCCTGCAGCATAAAAATCATTATAGCAATTGGCAGCATCCCCTGTCAGCGTGGCTTCTCCATCTTCATCCAAATTCTCCTCAGAAAAAGCTCCTTCTCCTTCCACATAGGCAGCATATGCCTGCTCTCTCAGGACGCTTCCCAAAAGAGTTCCGGATTCGTAATAAGGAAGCTCTGGACTTACATCCTCCAATTCCA
Source organism: Lachnospiraceae bacterium (assembly GCA_003488965.1). Taxonomy (GTDB): domain Bacteria; phylum Bacillota; class Clostridia; order Lachnospirales; family Lachnospiraceae; genus Kineothrix. The sequence continues at coordinate 1,321 of DNJW01000386.1, forward strand.
GCCAGACTCCAGGGTTCTGTTCGTAAAAATTTACACCTACGTATTCCATCAGGGCAAATGCATCCTTCCATTTAGGCTGCTCTGCCTGTTCCGGCACTGTGGCAGCGCTTACTGTTATGCCGTTAAGAAGTATAATGGAAACAGTAAATGCGGTCAATATCCGACGCCATGTTTTTTTCATTTTCATATCAATTGTCCTCACTTTCATTGTACTGCATACAGCCAAAAACACTATATAAAATTTTAACATATAACCTTTGGCTATTGGTGGGCATTTCTGCACACTTTATAAAATTTCTGCTAAATGTTGTCTATTAATTCTTGATATTCTGACAAAGAAAGTTCATTTTCAATTACAAATATAGCAACGGCATCTGCCCTAACACGGGGATAAAGAATTTCTCTGTTTCCGATTTTTAAAAGACGCTGGGTCTCATCCAAATCTAAATGCAAATAAATAGCAGTTTTTATCAGCAGTTCTCTCGAAGACCTTCTCCGGCCATTTAATATCTGATATCCATAACTGCGCTCCAATTCCATTTTGTCAAAAAAGTCTTTATTGGATATCCCATATCCATTCAAAAGATCTGTTAAATAAATATGTATTTGAGGAGAAGAAAAATCTTTGCCCGCCAAAAGACCAATTTCATTTTTTTTCATCTTTTTGATTTTCTGCAATAATTCACCGGTGGTTTTCATTTGCATTGTTTTCCTTCCTTCCTCTTTTGCTGTTATTTTCTCCTTATAGGCGGTCTGTATACTAAATGAAACTATAATGGAAGTATAATACTTTTGAAAAAGAAAGTAAACGAAAATAGAAAGTGCCAGACCAGTATTAAAACCGTTTATGGGGAAGTGGAATACGGGAGGAATGCCATGCAGTAAAACAGATGGAACCGGGACAGACGCAGAGGGAGAAAACAATCAAAGGTGTTATCCTGCAAGGCGAAGGAATTAAGGGAAAAGGGCTGTGAAATAAGAGGGATAGAGGAAGAAATGGGATGCTCAATAGGATAAGTTAATGAGAGAAACTGCCCTATTTCCGCTTGATGCGATGAATCTGGGGTTTTAAGGTAATATCCGAAACGACGAGCCCTTCACGCTGGGTTAAAACATACTCTACAGCTTTTGCTATTTCTTCCGGCATCAGATATGATTCCGCTTCTTCCCCCTCCCTAAAATTTGCATTTCTATAAAGTTCCGTTTTGGTCATATCCGGGGAAATTGTCACAACTTTTACCCCGTATTTTCTTGTTTCATCAAACAAGCTGCGGGAAAAACTGGAAAGCCCTGCTTTTGTGGCGCCATAGGTACATCCATGGGGATTTGTCCCACTGGCAGTGACGGAAGAGATATTGATGACATAGCCCTTGCTTTTTTTCAGCGCCCTCAGCAGCAGGCAAGTGAGAATCATGGGCGCCTCAAGATTTGTTCTCACCATCTGCTGGATTTTTCTGGCATTCATTTCCTCATGCAGACCATAATAGGCAGTACCGGCATTATTGACGAGTACCGTTACATGGTTCTGCGCCGCAATCCCTTTTACTGTATTGCAGAGCTTTTCCGTATCCAATATGTCGCAAATAATTGCATGAAAGTTATCTTCTGCAAACTCTCCATGAAAATCTCTCCCGATTCCAAATACCTCATAGCCGAGCCGGCAGAGAACCTTGCTGATTTCCAGTCCGATACCGGAGGATGCCCCGGTGACAATTGCTGCATTGTTCATTATGATATCTTGCTCCTTCCGACATGTATTTACATTTTAATGATTGCGAAACCGATAAACTTGCTG
>DNJW01000036.1 GCA_003488965.1 Lachnospiraceae bacterium
AGTTCTTCTCACGCTAACCCTATAAAGTAAAAAAAGCCGCTGCACCGGCGGTTCAATCACCACTGGTGCAGCAGCCTTATCTATCCTCTATTTATTCTTAAATCACCCGTCCACTTCTTTTTTCATCCTCTCCTTCATCTGTGCGATTTCAGGGAAATATTTTTTCAGCGGATAGAATACCATAATCACAATGATAATTGCGGATACGATTGCCGGTATCAGGAAACGGCATGCATTTGTACCCTCAATTGCCGTCGCGGACTGTCCGAAGGGACCCAGTTCTGCATTAAATCCGCAGACAGCCAGAACTGCCAGCATACCGGAATTCGTAATGGTGTTGCCGCATTTCTGGGCAAAACCTTTTACGGAAGAAACTACGCCGTTCAGCTGTTTGCCCTCTTTCAGCATAATAAAGTCAATCGTATCATTTACCAGGACATTGACCAAAGCGTTTACCTGTGCTCCCACAACTGTTGCAATAAAGGACAGTACGCAGCAGTACCAGAAATTCATCCGTCCTGTAAAGTACAGAAGCGCGTAGCAGATTACGGTCAAAATCTGTGATATCAATAACGCCTTATAACCTGTTTTAAAAACCTTCAAGAAGATTGGCATCAATACCATCATGGAAACCAGTGCGCCCATGGAGATAAAGCCCATGTATGTAGAAATCGTACCGCCAATCGTTGCACCGATTGCCGCCTCGTCCATCGTTGCAAAGTCAACCCTTCCCGGAACCATGATATATTGTGCATAGTAAACGGAGGAGGTAAACATAAATCCGTAAGAAACTGCTGCCAGACACCAGCAGAGCATAACCGGCCATATTTCCTTATGGCGGAATACATATACCAGCTGTTTCAGCCCGGCGCTTTCATCCTTCGGCGCCACATAACGTTCTTCCGATGTCTTATACAATCCCCAGAAAGAAATTACTGCGAAGATGGAATATGTCACCATCAGGTTGCGGTAGCTGCCGAAGATTTCCACCAGCTGCGTAGAGAAAGTAGATGCAATCGTAAACATCAGAGCACAGACGCCCGCGCCTTTGGCAACCACGTCATTTCGTTCCGCATCATCCAATGTCATCGCCGGCAGGATTGCCATCTGAGGCATTGTATAAGCCGTCACGCACATACCGTAAACCATGTATGTAATGCAGACATAAATACATTTTGCCATAGGGCTTCCCTGAATAAATCCGGGATTACTGAACAGCAGCCACATATCTACCACCAAAAAAATCGGGGTAAAAAGGAACCATGTACGGTAACGTCCCCACCGCGGATTATAAGAATCGCAGATGACTCCCATCAGAGGGTCGTTAATCGCATCCCATAAGGAACAGATTAACAAAATAACAGATAACTGGGCGGCGGTAATACCAATCGTTTCCTGAACATATAAAGAGAAGTAAGTAGCGATTGTTGCTGCAATAGCCATTGCGCCGCCGTTTACAGAAGTTGCATGAAACCAGACAAATGCTTTGCTGAGTTTTTCCTGCTTTGCTGGAGTTTTTGTTGATTCATTGCCCATTTCTCGCTCTCCTTTTCCATTTCGTTTATTCTATTACAGATTATATCTTTTCCCCCTCTTCTATACCATGTTATTTCTTTGTATGAATCCGACGTTTTTTAACACCTATTTTTATAAAATAAGTTCTTTCATCAGTTCTGTCCGGGAATCCCCTCCTGCATATATTCTTAAAGTGCCTTCGCAGGGAATTTCTTCCATGTCCCAGCCATAATAGCTTAAATCCGTAAGCGGAATGACAAACTCCACTTTTTTCGTCTCTCCCGCTTTCAGGCTGACTTTTTCAAATCCTTTCAGCTGCCGCACGGGACGTACTCTCTTTGCCGCTACATCCTGCACATAGCACTGCGCCGTTTCATCCCCGTCCCGTTTTCCTGCATTTGTTACCGACACGGACACCCTGACAGCATCTTTTGTCTTTTCCGCTTTTAAATCCCCGTAAGTATACGAAGTATAAGACAGCCCATATCCAAAAGGATACAAAGGCTCTACCGGGGCATCCAGATATTTGGATGTAAATTTGGACTTTCCTCCCGGTCTTCCCGTATTAATATGGGCATAATACATAGGGCACTGCCCGGTTGCGGCGGGAAAAGTAACCGTCAGCTTCCCGGAAGGGTTCACATCTCCGTAAAGCACATCCAGCACAGCAGGTCCGGCTTCCACTCCCGGATGCCATGCCTCCACAATGGTCTGCACATGTTCTGCCAGTTCGGGAATAGCCAGCGGCCTGCCGTTGAACAAAACAGCCACCACCGGTTTTCCGGTTCCCAGCAGTTCCTTTATCAATGACAGATGCTCCTGATTCAGCGTAATATCCGCCCGGCTTGCCGCCTCTCCGCTTTCTTCCTTTAATTCGCCCACTGCTGCCACCAGAACATCCGATTCATCCGCAATTCTCTGTATATCCGAAAGGTTTTCCCCATACTGATAAGAAATTCCCCGTTCCCTGCAGGCTTCCAGAATACTGATACAGTCTTCGGGTCTGGCCCCGATGGACCATGCCCCGGTCATCTGCCCTTTATCCGCTGCCAAGGCACCGAATACTCCGATTCTCGCATCCTTCTTTAAAGGCAGCACATCATTTTCATTTTTTAAAAGTACCATGGATTTTACAGCAGCTTCTCTGGCAATCAGACGATATTCCTCTTTTAACATTGCCTGACTCTCTCTTTCCCCGCTGGTCTGGTATGGATTATCGAAAAGCCCCAGTTCAAACTTAATTCTAAGCACATCTTCCACTGCCTCATCCAGAACGCTTTCCGGCACCTCTCCTTCTTCTACCAACTCTTTTAAACATTCAATATAAGAATTGGAAGACATATCCATATCCGTTCCGGCAAAAATTGCCTGCTTTGCCGCATCCTTCTTATTTTCCGCAATTCCGTGGCTTACGCATTCCGCAATCGCATTGGAATCGCTGATTACCAGTCCGTCAAAGCCCCATTTCTTACGCAGAATGTCACGCAGCAGCCACCTGTTTACCGTACAAGGCACTCCGTTTATATCATTGAATGCGGGCATAACCGCTCTGGCTCCCGCATCGATGCAGGCTTTATAAGCAGGCATATATTCCTCCCACAGCCTCTGCATCGACATATCCACCCGGTTATAATCCCGTCCGGCTTCTCCGGCACCGTAGGCAGCAAAATGTTTCAGACACGCCGCCATCGCATCTTCCTTTGACAAATCGTCTCCCTGAAAGCCTTTTACCTTTGCTGCCCCGTAAACGCCATTTAACAGCACATCCTCTCCTGCCCCTTCGCTGACACGCCCCCAGCGGGCATCCTTCGACACATCCACCATGGGAGCAAAGGTCATATGTACACCGGCCGCCGTAGCCTCCTTTGCCGCTATCCGCCCGGTCTTCTCCCAAAGCTCCGGTTCCCATGCACAGCTCTCCGCCAGAGGAATAGGCGTCACCGTACGGAAACCGTGAATCACATCATAACCGAACAGAAGCGGAATTCCCAGCCTAGTCTCTTCCACCGCAATCTTCTGAAGCCTATTGACGGTAGCCGCATCCCCCACACCATTGTAGGAACCGATTTTTCCCGCACGCAAGTCCTCCTCATGGAAATCCTGCTTTGCCGTCCCCATCAGACGGTTGAACTCTTCCTGGCTGATTCGTCCGTCAAACATCATATTCAGCAGTTCGTCAAAGCTGACATCAAAAGCCCCCACCAAAGAGGGTCCGCACTGCTGCAGCTGCCCTATTTTCTCCTCCAAAGTCATCTGGGAACATAAATCCTTTATTTTATCCTCATAATTCTTCATGTTAATCCTCCTATTCCTTATTGCAGTTACCAATTCCAAAACCAATAAACTGGCTGAATATTCTGACAATATCTTCCCTGAAAATCCAAATGTGCCGGACACTGCACTGTGCCCAGTAAAGCAAAAACATTCGGACATGGGTCCTCATGTTTTTTTGGTCACAGTTTCATGGCACAAAAAGGATTTTCATGGAAGATATTGTCAGAATATTCTCTCAACTTATCTATATCTCAAACACATAATCCCCAGCACATACCGCCTTTTTTTGTCCGTCCGGAAGACAGATTTCAGCCTCCGCCCCAAAAGGCACGGTAATTTTCATTGTTATCCTGCCGTTTTCTCTATATTCCCATTTGGAGCGGTAGGTTCCCGCCGCAGATTTTAACTCGCAGTCCACAAAGCCCAGCCGCGGGTCCGGATGGGGCTTAATGACTGCCTTCCTGAATCCCGGCGCTTTCTGACGGATACCTCCGAGGTAGCCATACATCCACGCGGCAATACTTCCATAGCTATAATGATTCAGGCTGTTCATCCCTTCCGGGTTCATATGTCCGTCCGGCAATACGGAATTCCAACGTTCCCAGATAGTGGTTGCTCCCAAGTTCACACTGTAAAGCCAGCCCGGATATTCCTCGTTCAGCAGCAAATCCACCGCCTGCCTATGATGCCCCGTTTCCGTAAGCGCTGGACAAAGGATAGTGGTCCCCACAAATCCGGTATTCAAATGATTGCCGTTTTCCGTCACTCTTTCAGAAAGGGCATCTCCCTCCTTTTCCCTCTGCTCTGTAATGCCAAACATGACTGCAATAGACGCTCCCGTCTGGGTATGGCATACACACAGACCTTCTTTATCAAAATATTTTTCCAGGATTGCCTTTTTTATTTCCGCCGCCAGTTTGGCATATTCTGCGGCATCTTCCGAAAATCCCAGTATCTTTGCCGATTTTGCAATAATATCCGCATCCTTATAATAATAACAGCTTGCAATATACAACGGATCCGTAGCGCCAAAGGGTCCCGGCTGTTCATTGTCCAGCGCCAGCCAGTCGGCAAAATGAAATCCGCCTTTCACCAGATGAGAGCCTCTTTCCTTTTCCTCCAGCTGCCTTTGATAATCCACCCACGCTTTCATACCCGGATACATCTCTGCCAGCAGCGTTTTGCTGCCGTAATGCTGATATACATTCCATGGGATAATGACTCCCGCATCCGCCCAGGGACAGCTTCCGCACTCCGCAATCATGCCTTCCTTAATCCGAGGCACCACATTGGGAACCGCACCGTCCGTAATGCTCTGCTCCGCCCGCATATCCCACAGATACTTGCGGTAGAAAGCCGGCATATACATGTTGTAGCAGGCCGTGTCCGAAAACACCTGCGCATCTCCGGTCCATCCCAGACGCTCGTCACGCTGGGGACAGTCCGTAGGGACATCCAGGAAATTATCCTTCTGTCCCCACAATGCATTGGAAAACAGCCGGTTCACCTTTGCATCTCCGGTAACCACTTTTCCAATCTGGTCAAAATCGCTGCGCAGATGCCAAGCCGTAAAATGATATTTCCCACAGTCCTTTTCCAAGGCATCCCACCGACCCTCTATCGTACTGATTTCCGCCAGCATATAACGGAATCCGTAAAAGGTAAAATGAGGTCTTACATGGACCGGTTCTCCCTTGGAAACATAAACAAACTCTGTTTTGGCCAGCCGGAGATTCTCATGATAAAAGCACCCGTCCTGCAGAATTTCGCAGGCGGTCAGACGTACCGCTGTTCCCATAGGCAGATTACAGTCAAATTCCACCCATCCTGTCAGATTCTGCCCAAAGTCCAGAATAGTCTCGCCCTTGGGGGATACCACCACCTCCGTTGGAGAAAAGGACTCTTTTTTCACAATAGGAAGGCTGTACCTTTCCGTCAGAACGCCGCATCTTTTAGGCGCCTCCAGACTTACCGGACAGCTTTTCCCCTTCCCCTCTAATCTGGCATCATAAATTTCTCCGTCATAAATCCCGCTAAAAACGATGGGAGAACGGCGGCTCATCCAGCTCTTATCAGAAGCCATCCTAAGCTTCCCGTCCACATACAGCTCGCCTATGGCATACAGCTTATCGCCGTACAGATTGGGAATCCCGCCGTCAAATCCCAAGCGGCCCTTAAACCATCCCTCCCCCAGCCACACTTCCAGCTTATTTTCCCCTTTTCTTAAATACTTTGTTACGTCATAAGTATGGGTCTGTAAATGAAAATCATAGGAATGATAGCCGGGCGCCAGATATTCTTCGCCGATTTTCTGTCCGTTTAAATAGCATTCATAGACACCGAGACCGCAAAAATACAGTCTTCCTTCTCCTATATTTTCCAGTTCAAAGCTTTTTTCCAGAATATATCCGCCATGAAATGCCTCATCTGCAATTTCCGTCCCCGGCGTTATCCATTCTCCTGTCCATTTTTCTTCCAGCTTCCCGGTTTCAAAAAAACTCTCCGCTTCCGCGCTCTCCCCATTGTCCGCAGCCACTTTTACCCTAACCTGATAACGGCTTCTCGGCTCCCAGACCATATCCACCGGAAAATCCATACTGTCGGCTTCTGCCGCCTCCCCGCTGTCATATATCCTCTCTTTGTTCTTTTCTATCACAACCCGGACAGACTTCTGCCCTACGGCATTCCCTGCATCCTCCACCTTCCAGGACAAGGAAACCGGCTCATAACAGTATCCCACCGGTTCTGCAATATGATTTACCCTTAAATCCACAATCCTCATAGCCATTCTCCTATTTTCCTCCTCTTTCTGCTTCATATTTTAAGATTCGGGTGTCAAAAGCCCTATTCAAAAATTTTGCTTTGCAGATTGCACAAAAGAAGTTTGA
>DNJW01000068.1:0-4805 GCA_003488965.1 Lachnospiraceae bacterium
GAGCAGATGTGGATTCCGGCAGCAGCAGAGAATCAGGATTTGGCAAAAGAATTCGTAGCTTATATGTATTCCGATGAGGCGGCAGCAATCTTTGCAGGCGCAAATGCAATTCAGCCTATCGTTGGTATCGGCGAAAGCTTAGAGGGCGACAATAAATTGTTCTACAGTGTATACGATTCCGGCGCTACAGCAGTTATGGGCGGTTTCGCTGCTACAACACCTGTAGAAGGCACAACGATGGCAGATGCTCTGTTTGAAACAGTGAACAGTATTGTAAGCGGTGACAAGACTGTAGATGAGTGGATTGCAGCAGTTGCAGAAGTAAGCGATAAATATAGGGCAGCTATGGAATAAAACAAGTTAGAGAATAAAGAGTGTTAAGCATGGGACATGCACGGAGTAATCCCCGGCATGTCCCAGTTTTACCTTATGGGAAATTATGCCACAGCGCCAACTCTTTTAGTAAGAAGAATGGAGGTCGTTATGAAGAACACGAAAGCAAAAAAGGCGTTTATTGTTACCTGCGTTACGCCGGCAACACTGTTATTCATTATCTTTATGATTATTCCGACAATCAAAGTATTTAACATGTCAATGTATAAATGGGGCGGTTTTTCCAATACCAAGCAGTTCGTCGGCCTGCAGAATTTTAAGCTTCTCTTGAGCGACAGTAATTTCTTCCGTTCCTTCCAGAATACCATATTGCTGATTACCTTGGTTACGATAGTTACAATGGCATTTGCCCTTATTTTTGCGGCTATTTTGTCAAGGGAAAAAATTGTCGGACAGAATTTCTTCAGGATAGTATTTTATATCCCGAATATTTTGTCGGTAGTTGTTATTTCTGCTATTTTTTCTGCTATTTACGACCCTAACAACGGGCTTTTAAATAGTATTCTCTCAATATTCAGGGGAAAAGATGCAACGCCAATCTTATGGATGGGGGATCAAAAAATCGTTATTTATTCGCTTGTGATAGCCATGATATGGCAGGCAATCGGTTATTACATGGTTATGTATATGGCAAGTATGGCAAGTGTGCCTGAAAGCTTGTATGAGTCGGCAAATTTGGAAGGGGCGGGAAGGATAAGGCAGTTTTTTGATATTACTCTTCCGCTTATTTGGACCAATATCCGCACTACCCTTACGTTTTTCGTTATCAGTTCCATTAACCTGAGTTTTCTGTTTGTAAAAGCAATGACAAACGGCGGGCCGGACGGAGCTACGGAAGTGTTCTTGAGTTATATGTATCAGCAGGCATATACCAATTCCTCTTATGGATATGGTATGGCAATCGGCGTGCTGGTATTCTTGTTCTCCTTTGCACTTTCCGCAGTCGTTAATGCGGCAACGAAACGTGAACCGTTGGAATTCTAAGGAGGTGGGACAATGAATAATAAGAAAATCTCTGTAAACGATAAAGTAGTGAAGGTAATAATATACATAGCTCTCTTTTTGCTGGCAATCAGTATTATTGTTCCGGTTGCATGGGTATTTATGGCATCTGTTAAAGAGAACTCCGAGTTTTACGGTAATCCGTGGACATTGCCCCAAGGTCTGTACTTCCAGAATTTTGCCGATGCATTTACAAAGGCAAGCATGGGCTCTTATATGATTAATTCCGTAATCATTACAGTTCTGGCACTGGCTTTATTGCTGGTGATTGCACTTCCTGCGGCATATACGCTGGCCAGATATAAATTTATGGGAAGCAAATTATTAAATATAGCATTTATGGCCGGGCTGTTTATTAATGTGAATTATATTGTCGTGCCTATATTCCTCATGCTGGTCGATGCGGATAAGGTTATGAAATCGTGGTTTGGTTCCGGGCTTTTCCTGAACAATTTGTTCATTACCGCATTGGTGTATGCTTCAACGGCCCTGCCGTTTACCATATATCTTCTGTCCGGTTTTTTTGTTACAATTCCGAAGGATTATGAGGAAGCGGCATTTGTGGACGGAAGCGGATACTTCAGGACAATGGTTACCATTATGATGCCTATGGCAAAGCCCAGTATTATAACGGTTATATTATTTAATTTCCTGTCGTTCTGGAATGAATATATCATTTCTATGACGCTGCTGACGAAAGAAAACAAAACGCTGCCGGTAGGTTTGATGCAGCTGATGCAGGCGCAGAAGGCAGCGGCAAATTATGGCCAGCTGTATGCCGGACTGGTAATTGTTATGCTGCCAACGCTGATTCTTTATATGATGATGCAGAAGAAACTTACGCAAGGCATGAGCCTTGGCGGACTGAAGGGCTAACTAATCTTTCGTGGAATAGGAGGAAACAGATATGAATAAATGGATTAACGTGATCATTAATCTGGTTATATTTGTAGTGTGTATTCTGCTTATATGTACGCAGCAGAGAAATGTGGGACCGGCCGGACTTGGGCTTATGGTAATAGGGCTTGCAGGGATATTGTTTTTACTTTACCGCTATAACAAGCAGTATACGAAATAGATAAGGACTATGGGTTTGCCGGGAAGAAAACGGCGAGGAGGAGAATATGAGCATAACAGGGAGGTTGACACTGCCTACCGATATAGATATGGTGGATGAAACAATACGTTTAAAGCGTCTTCTTGGAGCAGATGCCTTAAGGGATTGTGATGGAACGGCAATGCCGGAAGCGCTTTTGTCCCAGGATGGAAAAAAGTATGCTACATACTATACTACCAGAAAGGACAATGAGTGGGCGAATGCAAATCCTGACGAGATACAGCAGGAATATTTAATCAGCGAAAGAGTAACGGCGGCAGATACGAAACTCCGCATACGGCTGATGAAAGGGTTCCATACAGAACAGCTGAAAATTAACAATATGGATGACCCCAAAAGATGGTGGGAGGTTATCGACAGGACTACAGGAGAAGTGGTGCCGGCTGATAAATGGAACTATGATGAAGCGGCGGGAGAAGTGGAGATAGAGAGTATAAAATACCACCAGTATACAGTCAGCTTTCTGGCTTTCCTGATTTGGGATCCGGTACATATGTACAATTTTATTACAAATGACTGGAAGGATGCTCCCCATCAGCTTACCTATGATGTGAGACAGCCGAAAACCCAGAAATATGTAAAAGAGAAGCTGAAAAAATGGTGTGAGGATAATCCGGATATTGATGTAGTGCGGTTTACTACGTTTTTCCATCAGTTTACCCTGACTTTTGATGAAAAGAAGCGGGAAAAATACGTAGAATGGTTTGGCTATAGTGCCAGCGTAAGCCCTTATATTCTTGAGCAGTTTGAAAAATGGGCAGGATATAAATTCCGTCCGGAATATATTGTGGACCAGGGCTATCATAATTCTATTTTCCGTGTTCCCAGCAAAGAATTTAAAGATTTTGTGGAATTCCAGCAGATAGAAGTAAGCAAGCTGGCAAAAGAAATGGTGGATATCGTCCATTCCTATGGAAAAGAAGCGATGATGTTTTTAGGAGACCATTGGATTGGCACGGAGCCTTTCGGAAAGTATTTTGCCAATATCGGTCTGGATGCCGTGGTGGGTTCTGTAGGCGATGGCGTAACCTTGCGCATGATTTCCGATATTAAAGGCGTGAAGTATACGGAAGGAAGACTTTTGCCTTATTTCTTCCCGGATGTATTCTGCGAAGGCGGCGACCCGATTAAGGAAGCTCAGGAAAACTGGATAAAAGCAAGAAGGGCTATTTTGCGTTCGCCGTTAGACCGTATCGGATATGGGGGTTACTTGAAATTAGCGGATGAATGGCCGGGATTCATTGACGAAATACAGTATGTAGTAAATGAATTCAGGCTGATTCATGAGAATATGCAAGGGACAAAAGCTTATACGGCGCCTTTCAAGGTGGCGATTTTGAACTGCTGGGGCAATCTGAGAAGATGGATGGCGAACCAGGTGCATCATGCTATCTGGCATAGGGAAATATATTCTTATGTGGGAATTATCGAATGCCTGAGCGGTATGCCGGTTGATGTGGAGTTTGTTACGTTTGATGAAATCAGGAACGGAGTACCGGATGAGATAAAGGTGATTATTAATGCGGGCGATGCCTATACTGCTTTCAGCGGTGCGGAGAATTGGAAGGATGAAAAGGTTGTAACCGCTATCCGGGAGTTTGTGGATAAGGGCGGCGGTTTTATCGGGGTAGGCGAACCCACAGCCTGCCAGTTCCAAGGGAAGTACTTTCAGTTGTGCGATGTGCTGGGCGTGGATAAAGAAATCGGTTTTTCTCTCAGTACGGATAAATACAATGAACTCAATGCAGAACATTTCATTCTGGAAGATATTGAGGGAGACATTGATTTCGGGGAAGGCATGGGAAAGGTATATGCCCAGGGAGACCATTACCAGGTATTGAATATGGACGGAGAGTATTGCCGGCTTGTAGTAAACGAATACGGAAAAGGGAGAGGGGTTTATTTCGCAGGACTGCCCTATTCCCCTCAGAACTGCAGAGTGCTTTTACGGGCCATTTACTATGCGGCGGGTATGGAAGAAGAAATGAAGAAATATTATGTTACCAATGTGGATACAGAGGTGGCAGTATTTGAAAAGACGGGAAAAATCGCCGTAATTAATAATGCCCGGGGAGAAAGATATACAGAATTATATGTAAACGGGCAAAAGATGTGCGGACTGGATTTGAAGCCTATGGAAATGAGATGGGTGGATTTCGGATAAGTGCGACAGGGATGTATGAGCCTTGCGGGGCCGTACATCCTTTTTTTCTTTATAGGAAAGTCCTTCATCAGAAGGACATAAATTGACGAAGAACCGTAGGTTCTTCATGAAGTGGCGAAGCCACTTTTT
>DNJW01000068.1:5111-7274 GCA_003488965.1 Lachnospiraceae bacterium
GTGGCGAAGCCACTTTTTTACCTTGCAACAGTCCCATGCATCCTTTATAATAAAACCTGACGGCGAAAAAGTATTTCGGATAAGGATTAAAAAGAGGAGGATGGCATGATTAATTTATATGACAGCGGTGTGTATCTTATAAACGGGACAGATATTATTCCGGATGATAAGGATGCCGGGGCGGCATTAAAGGCAAGGACGGGCAGGGATATCAGTAAAGAGGATGCGGCAAAAGAGACAATTGCTTATGGTATTTTGCGGGAGCATAATACTTCCGGCAATATGGACAAGCTGAAAATAAAGTTTGATAAACTCACATCCCACGATATTACCTTTGTGGGAATTATACAGACGGCACGGGCATCGGGGCTGGAGAAGTTTCCGGTTCCTTATGTGCTGACAAACTGTCACAATTCGCTTTGCGCGGTAGGAGGAACGATTAATGAGGACGACCACATGTTTGGGCTTTCTTGTGCAAAAAAATACGGAGGAGTGTATGTACCGCCTCATCAGGCAGTGATTCATCAGTATGCGAGAGAAATGCTGGCAGGGGGAGGCCGGATGATTCTTGGTTCGGATTCTCATACCCGTTATGGTGCGCTGGGTACGATGGCGATGGGCGAGGGCGGACCGGAGCTGGTAAAACAGCTGCTGAATCAGACTTATGACATTAATATGCCGGGTGTGGTAGCAGTATACCTGACAGGGGAACCGGTGAAAGGAGTCGGTCCTCAGGATGTGGCGCTGGCGATTATCGGCGCGGTGTTCGGCAACGGCTATGTGAAAAATAAAGTAATGGAATTTGTAGGACCAGGTGTAGCTTCTTTGAGTGCTGATTTTAGAATCGGCATTGATGTTATGACAACGGAAACCACTTGCCTGTCCTCTATCTGGAGAACGGATGAGCAGATTGAGGAGTTTTATGAAATCCATGGAAGGAAAGAAGATTATAAAGAACTGAATCCAGGAGAAGCGGCATATTATGACGGCATGATTACAGTAGACCTTGGCAGCATTAAACCGATGATTGCAATGCCGTTCCATCCCAGCAATACATATACCATTGAAGAACTGAATGCCAATCTGGAGGATATCTTGGATGATGTGGAAAAGAGGGCAGCGGTCAGCCTTGACGGTGCGGTAGAGTTTACCTTAAAAAATAAGGTGAGGAACGGAAAACTGTATGTGGACCAAGGGATTATTGCAGGCTGTGCAGGCGGCGGTTTTGAAAATATCTGTGCGGCAGCGGATATCCTGAAGGGGTCCTATATTGGATCCGGCGGATTTACATTGAGCGTATACCCCGCTTCCATGCCGGTATATATGGAACTGATTAAGAACGGCTGTGCGGCGGCGCTAATGGAAACGGGCGCCGTACTTAAGACGGCATTTTGCGGACCTTGCTTCGGTGCAGGGGATACTCCGGCAAACAATGCATTCAGTATCCGCCATTCTACCAGGAATTTCCCTAACAGGGAAGGCTCCAAGCTGCAAAATGGACAGATTTCCTCCGTTGCGCTTATGGATGCCCGTTCTATTGCTGCGACCAGTGCAAATCAGGGTGTACTTACACCGGCTACAGAGTTTGACGGTACAATCGGAAAATACAAATATCATTTTGATTCAAAAATATATGCGAACCGTGTATTCGATTCCAAGGGAATCGCAGACCCGGAGGCGGAAATCCAGTTCGGTCCTAATATCAAGGATTGGCCGAAGATGTGTGCATTGCCGGAAAATCTGGTGCTGCGTGTGGTATCCGAGATTCATGACCCGGTGACTACGACGGATGAGCTGATACCTTCCGGGGAAACATCCTCCTACCGTTCCAATCCTCTGGGGCTGGCAGAGTTTACGCTTTCCAGAAAAGACCCAGCCTATGTGGAACGGGCAAAGGATATACAGAAGGCTCAGAATGCGGTAATGGAAGGAAAATGTCCGCTGGAAGAGAAACCGGAGCTGAAGCCGGTAATGGAGAAGATTCATGAGAAATATCCCGATGTAGGGGAAGGTAATGTGGGCTTTGGTTCTGCCATTTTTGCCGTAAAGCCTGGGGACGGTTCCGCAAGGGAACAGGCGGCATCTTGCCAGAAGGTACTGGGAGGATGGGCGAATATAGCCAGCGAATATGCAACGAAAAGATACCGCTCCAACCTGATTAAC
>DNJW01000382.1 GCA_003488965.1 Lachnospiraceae bacterium
AAAATGCAAGAATTCTTTCATTATAATATAAAAATTCACTTTTTTGCACCCAAATAACATCCTTTTCCCGGCGGAACCAGGTAAGCTGTCTTTTCGCAAAATGTCTGGTATCCCTTTTTATCAGGTAAACGGCCCGTTCCAAAGAAATTTCTCCTTCCAGCCAGCTTAAGATTTCTTTATATCCAAGCCCCTGCATAGATACCATATCCCTTGTGCAACCCGCCTTTTTTAAAAGTGCCACTTCCTTTGCCAGACCGTTTTCCATCATCCGGTCGACCCGTTCCTCAATCCTTTTATACAAGATATCCCTATTGTCGTTTAAAACAAAATAGCAGGCGTTATAAGCCGCATCTTTCCCTCTTTCCGCTTCATTATGCTCCGATATCCTTTTTCCTGTCAGCTTATAAAATTCCAATGCACGGATTACCCTTTTTACATTATTCTCATGAATAGCCGCAGCCGATTTTTCATCCGCTTCCTTCAGCATCTCATGAAGAAAAACATTTCCCTTTTCCTTTGCCAGTCTTTCCAGTTCTTTCCGGCAGGCAGTATCTTCCTCATTTTCGGTAAAATCAATATCATATAGCACCGACTGGATATAGAAGCCCGTTCCTCCTGCCAGAATCGGAAGGTTTCCTCTGCTGTAAATTTCTTGTATGCATTTCTTTGCCAGTTTCTGAAAAGTAACGACATTGAAATCCTCGCCGGGCTCGAATATATCAATCAAATGATGACGGATTCCCTGCATTTCTTCCGGACGGATTTTTGCAGAGCCGATATCCATATGCCGGTATACCTGCATAGAATCTGCCGAAATAATCTCCCCGCCAACCGCTTTGGCCAGCTGTATGGAAAGTTCCGTTTTGCCCACTGCTGTGGGACCTGTTAAAATAATCAGCGGCTGTTTTTTTTCAGTCATAGACATTTCCTTTAGCTAACAATCCTTTTAAATTTTTTCTCCAGCTCATATTTGCTCATGGAAATAATGGTAGGTCTCCCATGGGGACAATGATACGGGTCCTCTAATGTAAGGAGCTCATTTAAAAGCGCCTCTATTCCCGGAGCATCAAATGCCATATTTCCCTTTACGGCTGCTTTGCATGCCATCGTTGCTATTCTCTGGCGTATCACATTCGGCGCACCTTTTATAGGGCCTTCCGAAAGTTCATCTAACAGTTCCGTAAACAGGCGGTCTTCACTGCAGCCGTATAATTCGGCCGGTACACCCCGTATGGCAAACTCGCTGCCGCCAAAAGCTTCTATTTCAAACCCCATCTGCGCAAAATAATCCGTATATTCCCGATATACGCTTTCTTCATTTCCTGAAAGAGTAACTATAATAGGCGGATTAAGCATCTGGGACTGCACTTTTTTTTCTTCCAGCTGAGCCATCAATCTTTCAAATTTCACTTTTTCATGAGCCGCATGCTGGTCGATAATAAAAAGCTTATCATGGAAAACTACCAGCCAATAGGTATCAAAGACCTGTCCCATAATACGGTATTCTCTTTTTGCATCCTTTGTCAGCATCTTTTCTTCAAACAAATCCATCTGAATAGGATTTTCTGCCAAAAGGCCGGGAATATTTCTCTCCGGCTCCGGTATTGTTACAGCATCTTCTTTCTGTACATCATAAGGGGATGTATTGCCAGGGGATGAGGGCGGCTGCGTTTTCCGGTTATCCACAAAAAAAGGCTCTTCTTCTTCCGGTACATGATATATACTTTCTTCGGCTACGGACTTAGGAGTATCCTTTTTTTCGACGGCCGGAGAAAATCCCGTCTGGCAAAACCTTGCTGTTTCAAAAGGCTCCGGTACATGCTCCGGCATTAACAAGCGCCTGTCTTCTTTTTTTTCCCGAGACTCCTCCAAAATAATTTCAGGAATTAATTCTATGCTATGCAAGGTTTCACGGATTTGCATCTCAATAAAATCATACAGCTTCGTCCGGTTCGTAAATCTCACTTCCATCTTGGAAGGGTGTACATTAACATCAATCTCCCCTGAATGAATTTCAAAATGCAGCACGGCAAAAGGAAATTTATGCTGCATCACGTATTTACGGTATCCTTCTTCAATCGCCTTGCTGATTAAACTGCTTTTTACAAAGCGTCCGTTAATAAAATATATTTCGAAGTTCCTGTTTGCCCTGTTAATTTCCGGTTTGCCCAAAAAACCATGCATACGGATGCCCTGCCCTGAAACGTCAACAGGCACCAATGCCCTGGCAACATCTTTTCCGTATATGCGGTAAATAATTTCCTGCAAATTTCCGTTTCCTGATGTATGGAATCGCAGCTGTCCGTTATTCATATACTTAAAAGATATCTGAGGATTGGACATTGCCATATGTTCCATCAGGTCTGAAATATAGCCGCCTTCCGTCTGAGGATGTTTGAGGAATTTTTTTCTTACCGGCGTATTAAAAAAAAGATTCCTTACAATAACGGTAGTTCCCTCCGGCGCCCCGATTTCTTCTGTTTCCACTTCTGCTCCGCCTTCTATCAGATACCGGCTTCCCGTCAATGTATCCCTGGTTTTTGTCATCAGTTCCATACGGGATACAGCGGCAATACTGGAAAGCGCTTCTCCCCTGAATCCCAGACTGACAATATGGGAAAGGTCTTCCGCCGTGCGTATTTTGCTGGTAGCATGCCGCATAAATGCCAGAGGAATCTGTTCTTTCTCAATGCCGCATCCGTTATCCGTTATCCTGATAAAAGAAATTCCTCCTTCTTTTATTTCCACCGTTATAGCCGTTGCGCCGGCATCTATGGCATTCTCCAGCAATTCCTTTACTACGCTGGAGGGCCGCTCCACCACCTCTCCCGCCGCTATTTTATCTACGGTTTCCTTGCTTAGCATCTGAATCTGTGCCATGTTGTTTTACTCCGTTTCTATGCCGCCCTGCCAGCGGTTTTTCAGCTTATTCTGCAGCCTGTACAACGTATTCAAGGCATCCAAAGGGGTCAAAGTAGTAATGTTAATTTCCTGCAGTTCTTTTAAAACATCCTCGTCACTGACGGTATCAAAAAAGGAAATTTGTTCCAAATCTACTTCGTCATATTTTTTCTTTGCTGTTTTTTTATCCGTGCCCGTTTTTACAACAATACTTTGTACTTTTTCAGTAATGTCATTGTCGCTGAGCTGTTCTACAATTTCTTTTGCCCGGTCAATTACCATATCCGGCACTCCAGCCAGCTTGGCAACCTGTATCCCATAGCTTTTATCGGCACCGCCTTTGATGATTTTGCGTAAAAAGACAATGTCATCTCCCCTTTCCTTGACGGCAATACAATAATTATTTACATTGCTCATCTTTCCTTCCAGTTCGGTCAGTTCATGATAATGAGTGGCAAACAGAGTCTTTGCTCCCAAATATTTGCGGTTGCTGATATGTTCGATAACCGCCCAGGCAATGCTTAAGCCGTCAAAGGTAGATGTTCCCCTGCCAATCTCATCCAGAACCAGAAGACTCTGTGAAGTAGCGTTCCGCAGAATATTCGCCACTTCGTTCATTTCTACCATAAAGGTACTCTGGCCGCTCGCCAAATCATCGGATGCCCCTACTCTTGTAAATATCCGGTCCACGATACCGATATCCGCACGGGAAGCAGGCACAAAACTTCCAATCTGTGCCATAAGGACAATCAGCGCCGTCTGCCGCATATAAGTAGATTTACCTGCCATATTCGGTCCGGTAATTACCGCGATACAGTTCTTGTTATTATCCAGATACGTATCGTTGGAAATAAACATTTCATTGACAATCATCTGCTCTACTACCGGATGCCTGCCTTCTTTAATGTGAATCAGCCCTTTCTCATTCATATCAGGCCGCACATACTGGTTCCGTTCCGCCACCAGGGAAAGAGATGCAAATACATCCAAAGCTGCCACAGCCTTTGCCGTTTTCTGTATCCGTTCTATTTCCCCCGCAATGGCATCCCGGACTTGGCAAAAAAGCTCATATTCTAAAGAATACAGCTTATCTTCTGCATTTAATATAGTATCTTCCAGTTCCTTTAAACGGGGAGTCGTATAACGTTCCGCATTGGCTAAAGTCTGCTTACGGACAAAATCTTCCGGAACCATTCCCAAATAGGAATTGGTCACTTCAAAATAATACCCGAAAACCTTGTTAAACTTAATTCTTAAGTTCTTAATCCCCGTTCTCTCCCTGTCTTCCTCCTCCAAAGCTGCCAGCCAGTTCTTCCCTTCTGTTTTGGCATTCCGCAGATTATCCACAGTGGCATCAAAACCATCCTTAATCATCCCGCCTTCCCTGACAAGAATGGGAGGGTCTTCCACGATTGCCCTGTCAATCAGGGAAAAAATATCGGTTAATCCGTCAATATCCCTTTCGATATTTTGAAGAAGAGCACAATCAAAGTCTTTTAACACTGTTTTTATGTGAGGCAGCATTTCCAATGAATTGCGGAAAGCAATCAAATCCCTCGGATTTGCCGTTTTGTAGCTGACCTTCCCTAACAGTCTTTCCAAATCGTAAATAGGATTCAAATATTCCCGGATTTCATCCCGTCCTACAGAATTATTGCATAAAGTTTCCACCGCATCCTGCCGCATCAGAATTTCCTTTAAGTTAATTAAAGGCTGTTCTATATAACTTCTGAGGGTTCTGGCTCCCATAGCCGTCTTCGTTTTATCCAAAACCCAAAGCAAAGAGCCTTTCTTTTGTTTTTCCCGAAGCGTCTCTGTCAATTCCAGATTCCTTCTGGTAGAACTGTCAAGAAGCATATATTTGCTTGTAAGATATGGATATAAATGGGTAAAATGGGAAAGAGAGTTTTTTTGCGTGTCATATAAATACTGCAGCAAAGCTCCCGCCGCTGTAATACCCGCCGGAAAATCTTCAATTCCAAGCCCCGTCAGTACTTGTACATGGAAATGGCGCGCCAGACATTTTCTGCAGGCATCGTCATCAAAATAATGGGCCTCTAAAGGATATACTGTAATTCCTAACCGGCTGCGCAAATCGTCAATATCCGTTCCGCTTACCATAAATGCATCATTGCAGATGATTTCGGAAGGCATATATTTATTTACTTCATCCATCAGCTTCCGTGTATCTTCCACCTCTGTCATATAATAGTCGCCGGTGGTTACATCCGCCACGGAAATGCCTGTCTTATTAGGGAAATATGCAATGCTCATCAAAAAATTATTTTTTGTTTCTTCCAAGGCCTGTATATTCAGGTTCGTTCCCGGCGTAACGATACGGGTAACTTCTCGCTTGACCAGCCCCTTTGCCAGTTTAGGATCCTCCATCTGCTCGCAAATTGCCACCTTATAACCCTTGGAAACCAGTTTTGTCAAATAGCCATCCACCGCATGGTAAGGGATACCGCACATAGGAGCCCGTTCCTCCAAGCCGCAATTTTTACCGGTCAGAGTAATTTCCAGTTCTTTTGAAGCGGTCAGCGCATCATCAAAAAACATTTCGTAAAAATCACCGAGTCTATAAAAAAGAATACAATCTTTGTATTCTTTTTTCGTTTCCATATATTGCTGCATCATAGGCGTTAATTCTGCCACTTTTATTTCCTCTGCTTTTCTTTAGAATTAGTACGGCATATATGTTGCGTATCCGTTCATAATATAGCACAAAATATTGGGTTTGTAAATTTAGTTTATAAATTTCTTTTCCGGCTGTGGGGTCTGTCATTATGCATCATGCATCTTTACCGCTTCCCCCAAATAATAAAACCCATGGCACTCCGCTAGCCGTACGTCTACAATTTTCCCAATCAGCGTCTTATCTCCCGGAAAATGGACAATGGTATTGTTGGAAAGGCGGCCTGTGATGAGGCTGGTATCCTGGGTATTTACCTCTTCCGCAAGAGCCGGAAGTACTTGCCCCTCCAGCAGGGATACCCGTTTTTTTGCAGTTTCCTGCACTGTTTTTAACAATTTGTCAAAGCCTTCTTTCACGATATCTTCCGGTACCTGATTGGGCATGGAAGCGGCAGGCGTTCCTGTGCGCTTGGAATAAATGAAGGTAAAGGCATTATCAAATTGCACTTTTTTTACAACATCAATGGTTTCTTCCACATCGGCCATTGTTTCTCCCGGAAAGCCTACTATAATGTCGGTGGTAATTGCAATATCCGGAATTTCTCTGCGTATTTTTTCTGCCAATGCCAGATACTGTTCTTTTGTATAGCGTCTGTTCATGGCCTGCAGGATGCGGGTAGAACCGGATTGCAGGGGAAGATGCAGATGGCGGCATATTTTTTTTGATTCTTTCATGACCTGTATCAGTTCGTCGGATAAATCCTTAGGATGGGAGGTCATAAAACGGATTCTTTTGATGCCTTCTATTTTTTCTGCTTCTTTCAGCAGCCCGGCAAAGCTTATGGGATTTTTCAGATTTTTTCCATAGGAATTTACATTTTGCCCAAGGAGCATAATTTCAATCACACCGTCGGCGGCTAAGGTTTCTATTTCCTTTAAAATATCTTTCGGCTCGCGGCTTCTTTCTCTTCCTCTGACATAGGGCACAATACAATAACTGCAAAAATTATTGCAGCCAAACATAATATTAATACCGGATTTAAAAGGATATTTGCGCTCCACAGGCAAATCCTCTACAATCTGGTCTGTGTTCTCCCATATGTCAATAACTGGTCTGTTTGATTCCAGCATCGTACAGAGCAGCTCTGCAAATTTAAAAATATTGTGTGTACCAAAAATCAAATCCACAAAACGGTAACTTTTCTGTATTTTTTCAACCGCACTTTCTTCCTGCATCATACAACCGCATAATGCGATTTTCATATGAGGATTTTTCTTTTTAAAGCCGTTTAAAACGCCAAGTCTGCCATATACTCTCTGGTTGGCATTATCTCTTACTGTACAAGTATTATAGATGACTAAGTCCGCCTCTTCTGAGTCTGTCAGCCGGTAACCGGCGCATTCCAATATTCCGGATAATTTCTCGCTGTCTCTTGCATTCATCTGGCAGCCGAAGGTGATAACCGAAGCGGTCAATATATGTCCCAGCTTTTCGCTCTCCTTTTCGATATGCCGCTGCAATTTCGCAATATAATAATATTGTCTTTCCGGTTCTTCCATAGGCGGTTCGCTATTGACAGCCATGTTTCTGTTTCCATACATCATCTGTTTATCCTTTCAAAAATAATTTTTGCCGGTACAAATAGGCCCGTCCCAATTTACCGGTCCTTTCTGTTATGTCAAGATAAGTTAATATATGCAGTGTTATTCCGGCAGCTTTCAAAGATATTTTTGCCGTTTGAGATAAATCCTTAACCGTAAATACTTCCGGCAGAGTTTCCGGCAGAAACTGCAGATAATCTTCCCTTTTTTCAATAACTACTTCATCAAACAGGGCCACCGGAATCCTGTCATAACGGCAGGAGCCTTTTTTCCTGTCTTTGCTCCATCCATTTAACAAGCGATATTCTTCCATGTCTATTAACGGAAAAATAAAATGAAGCCTCTCATTTTTCAGATAATTCTTAATGCGGTACAGCTCGGCAAAAGCCCCATAGGCGCTCCCTGTCAAAGGGCTTTTCCGTCTCGGTGAAAATTCTCCTGTCCCTTCATCTATCCATATCAGCCATTTATAATGAGGAATCGGATAAATTACAGTAACCGGATATTCCGCCAAAAATGCATCCAGCTTGGCGCGTATTTTATAAAAATTGCCGTTTTGGATTTCATAAACGGCATTTCCGGTAAAAATATCCGCCACATAGTTCCCTATAGGCACTTCATGCATTTTCTCATCAGGTGCATAATAATTCTTAAGCATTGCATGCAAGGTTTTTTCCTTAAGGGTTCCAATCCCTTCCCTTTCCCTGGGCATTCCGACTATTTTATTTTTCGCCGCTTCAAATCTTTTCTGATTCATATCCGTATCTCTGAAAAATTTAATAGAAAAAGCGAAAATGCTGTATTGCACTTCCGCTTTTCAAGCAGAAAAATCCGTTTTAAAAAGTTTCTATCCGAAGAGATGAAACATACTCAACGGACTCTTTCCGGAAATCCGATTTTTTTCTGTACCTTGCGCAAAGTCTTAGTGGCAAAATAATTCGCTTTTTCGGCATTCTTCTTAATAATGCCGTCAATATATGTTTTATCCTTGGCCAATTCATAAAAACGGTCCTGCACCGGTTTTAACACACTGACCACAGCTTCCCCCACTGCAGGCTTAAATTCGCTGTAGCCTTTACCGTCAAATTCTTTTTCCGTTTCCTCAGGAGTTTTGCCGGTACATGCACAATAAATTTCAATCAGATTCTTGATGCCCGGCTGCTCGTCCCGATATCTTACCGATGCTTCCGAATCTGTAACAGCCCGTTTAAACTTGCGGATAATGGTATCCGGATCATCCATTAAATAAATGCTGGCATTGGCATTTTCATCCGATTTGGACATCTTTTTTTCGGGATTCTGCAGGCTTCTGATATTGGCTCCCGCTTTTCCCATATAAGGCTCCGGTATGGTAAAAACATCGCCGTAAACCGCGTTAAAGCGCTGTGCAATGTCTCTTGTGATTTCCAGATGCTGAAGCTGGTCTTTTCCCACCGGCACCACATCTGCCTGATACAGCAGAATATCCGCCGCCATCAGCACCGGATAGGTATACAATCCGGCATTGATATTATCTGCATGTTTTGCCGCCTTATCTTTAAACTGGGTCATGCGGTTCAATTCTCCTATATAAGTAAAACAATTCAGTATCCATGCCAGTTCCGCATGCCCTGATACGTGGGACTGATAATAAATACAATTCTTTTCCGGGTCAAGCCCTGCCGCAATATATAAAATCAATAGATTTCTTGCCCTTTTGCGCAGTTCTGCGGGGTCCTGCCTGACCGTAATGGAGTGCATATCAACAACCGAATAAAAACATTCATATTCGTCGCTTAAGGCAACCCAGTTCTTAAGCGCCCCAAGGTAATTTCCTAAAGTCAGGGTTCCTGTTGCCTGCATTCCGCTGAAAAGTACTTTTTTTCCATCTATCATATTCATTGCCTCCCACCGATTCTATTGGTATAAGTTTAGCATTGCCGGCTGTATTCGTCAAGTTATGTCCTTCTGACGAAAGACTTTCCTAGAAATAACGGACAGCACTCCTGGAGTACTGTCCGTTTATATTCCTAAGATTCTTTTTCTTCGCATCCGCAGGTACTTCCGGGTGCGGGAAACGGGGCAAATCCTCTTTCTCTGCAGGAATCATCCCTATCTCTGTCTCTTCCTCTGCCGTCGTTTCTGGAATCCCTTCCTCCGCATCCGCATCCGTCGGAAATATTGCTTCCGCATCCGTCGTTTGAATTGCCGCATCCGCTGTTATTTCCGCAGCAGAAAAGTAAAAGTAATAAAATCAGACAATTATTCATGTTTTTTCAACTCCTTTATGCTATGCTATATTCTATGCATCCGGGCATAAAGGGTTACCGTCTTAAAGATTTTTTCGGGAAGAATTCTTTTTCGGAAGACCTTTTCGGAGGATTCTTTTTTTAATATAGGCAAATGTCTTCTCTTCCCCTTGCTCAGCCAGCATATAAAGAAGTTTTTCCAGCAGCCGCTTTGTTTTCTCATGCATAGGAGCCGGTTCTTTTCCTGCAAGATAATATTCCAGAGGACAGCGGTCATTATAAGCTTCTTTATTATATACCTTGCTTGCCGCAATACGGTCCATCAGCATCTCTACAATATATCGGTCCGGCATCGGTGCCGGCAGCATACCTCCCGGAATATTCTTCGTGCTGTAATCGATCCAGTACTCGTAATGATGTTTATTCCGCCCCTTATGATGCAGCCATGAACTGGAATATCCGATGCTTTCTCTTTCCGCATTATTCGGGCTTCTGTTTCCCTGATAATATTTCGCTCCTACCAGAAATTCTGTGGGACTGTACTTGGACAAATCATGCATAATTCCCTGATAATAAAGACCGACCTTAAAGCATCCCTTCATAACAAGATATTTATGATATGTTATTGTTTTAAAATGTTTCCAGATTTTCATTTTCTAAAAAGCGCTTCCGGCATACCGGCTCTTATTGCCGCTGCCTGCGTCCTCCTCTTGCTTCGATATGTAAATATGGATTGTACGCGGTTCTACTTCCACATACTGCTGTTCCTTTTGCGCATCTTCCGCCACTTTAATTTTCCTGTCCGTTCCGGTATCGGCAAGCAAATACCATTCCATCCCTTTAGGAAGCTTCGGAAGGGCAAATGTGTGGGAAATCCAATGCATATTATATGCTATATAGAAGAAATTATCCTCTTGTCCCTGCCT
The DNA here is from genome assembly GCA_003488965.1 of Lachnospiraceae bacterium. Taxonomy (GTDB): domain Bacteria; phylum Bacillota; class Clostridia; order Lachnospirales; family Lachnospiraceae; genus Kineothrix. The sequence continues at coordinate 10,292 of DNJW01000382.1, forward strand.
GTTCTTCGCATAACAGCCACAGTACATTGCTCCTGCATGACGGCTATAGCCGTTTAAATCCGGCCGCCATGCCTCTTCGCCGTGGTAGGATAAATCCGGATATCCGCAGCCAATATAGTCCAGTATTTTTAATTCATCCGGCTTTCTCAAGATAGGATGTTCTTTTTTCAGTTTAATTAAATCTTTCACATAAGAAAAAACGGCATCGCCAAGCTTGTTCCGGTTCCATTTCACCCAGCCGGTATCGTTATCCTGGCAATAAGGGTTGTTATTTCCGAATCTTGAATTTCCAAATTCATCTCCGCTGTAAATCAAGGGCGTTCCCTGAGACATAAAAAGCATTGTCAAAGCATTTTTCATCTGTCTTTTGCGCAGTTCTACAATATTCTTTTTCCGGCTGTTTCCCTCAACGCCGCAATTCCATGTGCAGTTGTAATCATTACCGTCTGTATTATTTTCCCCATTGGCCTCATTATGCTTGCCGTCATAGGATACCATATCCGCTAAAGTGAAACCAAAGTAATTTGTGGCATAATTAACTGTTCCGTATTGTGCGGGATTTTTTTTCTGCAATTCCAAAAAGCTTCCCAGAACATTGGCATCTCCCTTTAAAAAGCGCCTCAGCGTATACATATATTCATCGGTATAAGAGGCAAGATTGCGGAATTTAGGTATCTCATTTTTCTCGTAAATCTGTTCATAAGGGAAATTGTGGTAAAGCAGTTTGGTATCCGTAAGAAGAGGCTCTGTTCCGATGACATGCAGAGGAATCCGCTCCCCTTTTAAATGTACCCCATCTATATGATATTCCAGTACCCAGTACTTTACTACATCCAGAATCCGGCCTTGTTTGACCGTATTTGGAAAATAGAACTGCATAATGACCTCAATCTGGTTTTTATGCAGTTCTTTTACCATATCCTTAAATTCTGCCGCTACATTTTTATCCGCCCCGAAAGCGGCTTTCGGGGCAAAATAATAACCTTCTTTATACCCCCAGCAATTGTATTTTTCTGGAATATTCTCCCTTTCCAAACACTGGCTGCAAATGCTTTCCGCAGTAAGAGACATCGGGATTCTTTCATATTCCACTTCAGAAAATTCATAGGCCGGCATCAGTTCCAAGGCTGTAATACCCAGTTCTTTAAGATAAGGGATTTTTTCAATAATTCCCCTGAAAGTTCCTTTATGCTCCACTCCTGAAGACTTATGCTTTGTAAATGCCCTGACATTCAGGCAATAAAAAATACTGTCTTCATAAGGAATTCTTAAAGGCTTGTCCCCTTCCCACGAATAATCCTCCAAAGGGAACCCGCCTTTGAGCATGGCCTCTTGTTTTCCCCATTTTTCATGTCCATGGATTACTTTTGCATACGGGTCGGTAAACACTGCTTCCCCGTCATAAAAATTATATGCATAGCGCTCAATATCCAAATCTTTAATTGCCATACTATAAATGGAACCAAATTTATTCTGCACCCCAAAGGGAATTTTCTTTTCCTTTCCCGTCTTTTTATCGTACAAAATAATCCCGCAGTCCTTACCATCTTTCATTACTACAGAAAAATAGGTTACATCACATTCTGTATTCACGCCTAATGGATATGGTTTATTTCTCTGGCTGCTGTCAATTGTGTACATATAAAACCCCCATTCATGATAGTATAGGTTTATAGTATAACATAAAATTGCTTTTTTGTGTGAAAATTGATGAAAATTATTGATAATTTTAACTTCTGCTAGTACAATGAGGATAGATTTACAACAATAGAAAGGAGTTTTTATGAAAAATTTTGATGACAATCTTGAGCATGACGGGGCTGAAGATGAAGAAATGACCGTGGAACTTGATTTGGACGACGGTTCTCATGTCACTTGTGCTATCGTTACTATACTGGAATGCCGGAATCAGGAATATATTGTACTGCTTCCCTTGGATGAAAACGGAGAAAACCATGAGGGCGAAGTATGGTTTTACCGTTATTATGAAGATAAAAATGATACCAATGCCGAACCGCGGCTGGAATATATTGACGATGATGAAGAATATGAAATTGTTGAGGATGCCTTCGACGAATATCTGGATGATGCGGAATTTGATGAATATGTCTAAAGTGCTGCCTGCCGTTTAGACCAGCTTATCAGAAGAGGATACGGCAGCAGCCACATAAGGCGACAAGCTTAATTGGTCTAAAAAGTATGAGGGCTGGCCGGAACAAAGAATCTCCAGACGTTCTTTGGCTCTCGTCATGGCTACATACAAAAGCCGCCGTTCCTCTTCTATCTGCTCCGCGTTCCGGGCCTTGTTATGAGGAATGAGCTTCCTATTCACGTCCGGAATGAATACAGTTTTATATTCCAGTCCTTTCGCGCTGTGCATTGTGATTAAGGAAACTCCCTCCGCCTTATCTGCAGCTTTGTTCAGCTGTCCAGTATAGGAACGGCAGTATTCTTTCCATTCCTTCAACGAAGAAAAGCCGCGCATCATCTCCTGCACCTTATCTGCGACCTCCATCCATGTCCCGTCCCCTTCCCTTTTTCCTTCCAAATAGGAATTATATCCCATTGCATTCCTTACATAATCAGCAGCAAGATAAGGCCTTAAAAATGCAATCCGGTTCAATCCGGCAAAAAATATCTCTATCTTTTTTTGCATATAGGGAATCTCCCCATAGTATTCCAACAAATTCTGCTTCCATACAATACTGTTTCCGGCTGCTTCCCTGCGGATATACCGGCAAGGTCTGTTTATAATCCGCAGAAAGTCGCTTCGTTTTCCGCCTGCCTGCTGTTTCCCAAAAGAATCCTCTGCAAACTGAAGATAAGAGAGAATATCTTTAGCCACAGGATGCTCCAGTAAATTATCCATCTTTCCATAAAGCTTAAAAGGCAGACCATTCTTCGTTAAAAGTCCGGACAGCCTGAGCGTCTGCACATTTGTCCGGCAAATGATTGCCGTCTCTCCCAGTTCTTTATAGGACATGTCTTTCAATTCCTGCAGCAAATAATCCGTTTCTCTTTCCCAGTCTGCAAAACACTTCAGTTTTACAGATTCCCCTCCCGGTTTGTTTGCCTTCAGATTTTTAGTAAACCTATTTTTATTATCCGAAATCAACAAGGAAGCTGCTTGTACGATTTTTTCCCCACACCTGTAGTTCTGGTCTAAGAAAATCAGTTTTGCATCCGGATAATCTTGCAGAAACTGCCTCATAATATCCGGTCCCGCACCGCGAAAGCCATAAATTGACTGATCGTCATCTCCTACCACAAACAAATGCCGCTCCGGGGCAGCCAATTGCTGAAGGATTCGGTATTGCAGCAAACTGACATCTTGAAATTCATCTGCCAGAATATGGGAAAACCGGCTTTGCCAATAGGAAAGCATATCTTTATTCTTGCTTAACAGCCTATGGCAAAGAAGAATCATGTCATCAAAATCCAGCTTGCCGTTTTCTTTCATCAGACGGCAGTATTCTGCAAAAACAGCAGGAAATTGTTTTTTCAGCGTTTCATTGCCGATACCTGAAAAATCGTCCTGCCCTACATTGCTTCCTGCTTCTTGTTCCGATTCTGTTGCATTGCTGCTTTTTGCTCTGCTTATTCTCTGAAACAGCTTTTCCTCTTCCTCCGCATCAATATCTTCTATTCCGCATACAGCCAGGCTGTGCTTTAAATATGCCCTTTTTTCTTTGGCGGATATCAGCTGGCAGTTTTCCATCCCTTTCCCGGATTTTAAAATACGAAAATATACCGCATGAAAAGTTCCGAAATTGACATTTGTATAACGGCCTTCCGTCAAACGGAAAAAGCGCTCTTTCATCTCTAACGCCGCTGCTTTTGTAAATGTAATTACGAGAATTTTGTCGGAAGAAATTCCGTGATGGCAGATCAGATGACAAATCCGCCGTATAATCAGATATGTTTTTCCGCTTCCGGGCCCTGCCAGAACCTGCATGGGACCGGAAACGTGTTCAATTGCTTCCTTTTGGGCGGGGGAAGGCTCCCCCAGCGCCTGTTTTTTATTCTGCGTTTTTACAGTCATCTTTTAACATCGCAATGCCCTTTTGAATCCGGGCAACGGACTCTTCCTTACCAATAATTTCCATAATTTCCGTTGCACCGGCGGGTGTCATCTGTTTGCCGGATACTGCGGTTCTTACCGGCCACATCGCATAGCCGTTCTTGCATCCCTTTTTCTCCACATAGGAAATAAGCATCTGATATAGAGAATCGTTGTCAAAAGCCTCCTGGGACTCTATGATAGGAAGCAGTTCCTCCAAAACCTCCAGGGAAGAGGCTTTCGTAGTTTTCATTTTTTTATGGATATACATGGACGCATCGTAATCGGGCAGTTCTTGAAAAAAATCCACCATATCTGTAATGTCCGGGAAAATTTCAATACGCGTTTTTACCATTTCGGCGATTTTCCTTAAGTTTAAATCCTTTGTGATAGCCTCTTTCAAATATGGTTCAGCCATGGAATAAAATGTTTCAAAATCCATCGCCTTCATATATTCCCCATTCATCCATTTTAACTTGGTATAATCAAATACCGCTGGAGACTTGGATATATGATGATAATCAAAAGTCTTCACCAGTTCTTCCAAAGAAAAAATTTCCTCGTTAACCTCCGGGCTCCAGCCTAAAAGAGCCACAAAATTTACTACTGCTTCCGACAAAAAGCCTTGCTCGATTAAATCTTCATAAGAAGAATGTCCGCAGCGCTTCGAAAGCTTGTGATGCTCTTCGTCCGTAATCAGCGGACAATGCACATATACCGGCACTTCCCATCCAAAGGCTTCATAAAGACGGTTATACTTCGGCGATGAAGAAAGATATTCATTGCCCCTTACCACATGAGTAATTCCCATTAAATGGTCATCTACCACATTGGCAAAATTATATGTCGGATAGCCGTCGGATTTAATCAGTATCATATCATCCAGTTCCGCATTTTCTACCGTAATATCACCGTAAATTTCATCCTGAAAAGTGGTTGTTCCTTCGGTAGGGTTGTTCTGGCGGATGACATAAGGAATACCGGAAGCCAGCTTCTCTTCCACCTCTTCCTTAGACAAATGAAGACAATGCTTGTCATACACGTTAATTTCTTTTCCAGCCACCGTACGGTTCAAGCCCGCCAGTCTTTCTTTATCACAGAAGCAGTAATAAGCTTCGCCTTTATCAATCAATTTTTTTGCATACTCCAGATAAATTCCTTTTGCCTGACGCTCGCTCTGGACATAAGGCCCTGCTCCTTTATCCTTGTCCGGTCCCTCGTCATGAATCAGCCCCGTCTTTTCCAAGGTACGGTAAATAATTTCCACAGCACCCTCTACATAACGTTCCTGGTCTGTATCCTCTATCCGAAGAATAAAATCCCCGCCTTCATGCTTTGCAATCAAATAAGCATAAAGGGCTGTCCTTAAATTGCCCACATGCATCCGCCCGGTAGGGCTCGGCGCATATCTTGTCCTTATTTTTGTCATTTATCTACCTTTCCTTTCCCTGCTCTAAATCCGGTATTTTCTTTGCGGCAGCTGCCTTGAAGCCTGCCACTTCTTTTGCCGCCTGAGGAATCGGTATATTCGTTCCTGCTCCGGCCACGCAGCCCCCGGGACATGCCATACCTTCAATAAGACATCCGTTTTTCTTTCCCGCTTTGGCAAGCATAAGCATTTTCCGGCATTCCGTAAGACTTTCCGCATGCTCTATATTCACATCCACATCGGGATAATATTCCCGTATACATTCTTCAATGGCGTTGGCGACACCTCCTGCAACACCGTATCCACGTCCGGCGCCGGTAGCATCATTCATTTTTTCCGCTGCTTGTACCTCTGCCAGCCTGATACCCTTTGCTTCAAACATCCCTGCCAATTCTTCAAAAGTAATGACAAAATCCACATCGGAACGCACCGTCCTTCTGGAGGCCTCCAGCTTTTTCGAAGCGCAGGGACCGATAAACACTACGCTGGCATCCGGATGGTCTTCCTTAATCTTACGTGCAGTAGCCACCATAGGAGTCAAGGCATTGGATATTTTGTCTATGGTTTCCGGGAAAAATTTCTTGGCCAGCATAGACCATGACGGACAGCAGGAAGTCAAAAGGAACGGCAGTTCCTTTGTGGCAACCGCATGGACATAATGTTCCGCTTCCGCCATGGCGCCCATATCCGCACCGATTGCCGTTTCATATACATCAAAAAACCCCAATTCTTTTAATGCCGATTTCATCATATCCGGAGTTACATCTTTCCCAAACTGTCCTACAAATGCCGGTGCAACCTGGGCGATAATTTTCCGTCCTGACTGCATCGCCCGTATCAGCTGAAAAATCTG
>DNJW01000175.1 GCA_003488965.1 Lachnospiraceae bacterium
TGCCGATTGAAAAATAAGCTATCAGGCTTATTTTTCAATCTATCATCCTCCTTGACTTTGGTTATATTGTATTATATCGGTACTTTTTACCCAAAAGTAAATACCGCCGGGCCAAGAATCCCGGCGGTAAAAACTATCCGCAAGAAAAGCACCATATTTCAGGCATCCATGCGTATTCTCTCCACAATACTCTGCCCTTCCACCGATTTCAGCATAATGCCGGGAACGCATATTCCCACCGCCAGCAGTATGGGAATCATACAAAGCAGCGGAAACAAGGTAAAACGGTAGCCAAAAAACCACAGAGCAGACAACATCTGCCGCAGAACCGTCAAGGACATAACGGTTCCCAGTACCAAAGAACCGATTCCTGCAAACGCTGTATAAAATATCCCTTCCATTATAAGCATTCTCCGCAGCTGAACGCCTGTCATTCCAATGGACTGCAAAACGGCAAATTCCCGCCCTCTTGTAATCATGCTGGTAAGCATGGAATTGATAAAATTCAATATTCCTATCAGACCAATAATAAAGCTTAGCGCACCTCCTATCAGAAGCACCATATTTTTCAGCCCTTCAAATTCCTTTATTCTTGTACCTTTAGAGGTATAACTGATTACCGGCTCTTCATTCTCCGTATAATTTTTCAGGAACGATTCCATTCCTTCCTCCCCTTTTGCATCCACATTGCATACATAATTCATAATTCCCGGCCGGTCCGTCATTCCTTGATACACTTCGGCCGGAAGATAAAAATTATAATTATAAGCAATACCGCAGGAATTTGTATAAGTTTCCACCTTCACCTTGGCCATTATTTCAAATTCATAATCAGCCGGTTTATTTTGGCTCCGTACATCGGAGGTTCCTCTATAATTATGAAGAATTGCCTTATCTCCGATGGAATAATGGAAAAATTCCAAATAAGGATTATCATAATCGTCACAGATAATGCCTTCCAGAATATATTTTCCGGATTTCAGCTTTTCTATATCAATCTCACCCTCAATGACTTCCAGTTTTTTCAATGGGAAATCATCCAGACCGTAAACAGCGCAAGGCATCGTTCCGTCCGGCAATGCCGTTTCCTCCAAAAAATTTCTGCTCCCCTTTACCTCATCCGCTGTAAAAAATTCGGCATCCCTAATATTGGCATACATCCTGCCGCCTTCTTCGAACCCCTCTTGACTCACAATCTCTTCTATCATATGTTCCGGAACGGAAGTATCGCTTCCGGAATACTGGTATCCAAAGTAAGACGCATGGGCAACCAGAAAATCGGTCTTTATATACTTAGACAGAAACTTATCCATATCAAAGCCGATGCTGAAAGTATAAACACTATGAAACAGCACCATACTTAATGTCATAGACAGCACCACAAGAACAGTCCTTTTTTTATCCCGTCCAAGATTTGCCGCCGCCATGGAACATATTTTTGATCGGAAGGAAAAAATACGTGCCTTTCCAAAACCTTTTTTCCCTCCTGCCTTACTTCTATCCGTCCCTTCCGTATAGCGCACCGCATCTACCGGCGATACCTTTGCCGCTATTTTTCCCGGTTTTGCCGTGCTGATTGCCACCGTAAAAAGGGAAAAAACTGCACTTCCTATAAAAATCAACGGATTTACCGTCACAGACACCATAAAATTCTTATCCCACACCGCTACAGAAGCCATAATGACCGGTACGAGCCTACATCCAACCGCATATCCTGCTACAAGGCCTATCGGTATGCCAATGCATGCCAATACCAATGCCTGACGCCGGATAATCCTTCTTATCTGCTTTCCAGTCGTTCCTATTGTTTTCAGCAAACCGTAAAAACGGATATCCTTTACCACGGAAATCTGGAAAATATTATAAATAATCAGATACCCGGTAAGGACAATCAGCAGCAGCACCGAAAAAACTCCTGTAACAGTAACCGGGTCCATCTTGAAATTAGTGGAAATATACGACCAGTTCACATTGCTGTCCACAAAATTATCCGCACCTTCATCTTGGGAGAAACCGCTTTCCGTAATAATACGCTCCATTTTTTCTTCCAGCCCCCAGGAATTACCGAACATAATATAGCTGTTAATGGCTCCCGTCATTTCCCAGTTATCCTTGCCATAGCTTTTGTAAAGCTCCTCGATATGGGCATCCATATATGCCCGGGAGGCCACTAAGATAGAAACGTTAAATACTGGGTCCGACTCCCACCAGCCGGAAAGCACAAAATCCCGGCTTACTGCCTTTCCATGGACGACCAGTTCCAAAGTAACCGGGGTTCCTACCTTCCGCTCTATACCGAGAAGCTGTATCGTCCTGGTATCCATCATAATTTCATTTTCCGCCTCCGGCTTATGTCCCTCCACCGGTTCGCAAAAGCCCAGCTTTATTCCGGTATCGTCCATATAATACAATTCCCCTCGGCGTTTTAGGAGTCCCTCATTTTCCACGCTGTCGCACAAAATGCGGTTATAGGAAATTTCCTCAATGAGTTCATGCCCCCTCATTCTTTCATATTCCTCATCGGTAATGTATTTCAAAACTCCCATTCCGTCGCCGCCGGCCTGACGCATCATCTGACGCTGAAAGTTTTCCACCATTCCGCTTCCTATGGTAAACACCGCCGTAAACAAAACAGAAGTCAATGCAATTGCCAATACTGCAATGACATTTCTCGTCCGGTTCGCCAAAAAACTCTTATCCGCAATTCTATGAACCGCCTTTTTACTATTTACCTTAAACATAATGATACCTCTGCTTTCTTAATACCGAAACCCTTAGGTAATTGCAAAACACGGTGATTCTGCA
>DNJW01000174.1:0-1597 GCA_003488965.1 Lachnospiraceae bacterium
GTGAGACTTAGAACTTCTTCACGAAACGGCCTCTGCCGTGAGTGATTAGAAGTTCTTCTCACGCTAACCCTTATCCTTTCTTTTATCCCCTTGTCTGAACCAGTACCCCATACATTTCATGAGCTGTTCCATATTCAGCGGCTTTGCAATGTGCTCATTCATCCCTGCCTTCTTGCTGGCAATCATATCCTCCGTAAAAGCATTGGCAGTCATTGCAATAATCGGAATCACGGCAGCATCCTCCTGTTTCAGGCCTCTAATCGTCTCTGTTGCCTCATATCCGTCCATAACAGGCATCTGCACATCCATAAAAATCAAATCATAATACCATGCACCCTTTGCCTGAAACTTCTCCACTGCCTGCTGCCCGTTTTCCACGCATTCTATCTGCACGCCGGTACTCCCTATAATTTCCTCCGCAATTTCCCGGTTCAACTCATTATCCTCAGCCAGCAGAATCCTTTTTCCCTGAAAATCACAGTTAACCGTTTCCTCCTCCGCCGGATTTTCTTTCTTGATATCCACACCCGCTATCTTTTTAAATAAATATACCAGTCTTGACTTAAACAGCGGCTTGGAAATAAACTCATTGATTCCTGCCTGACGGGCTTCGGTCTCCACATTGCTCCAGTCATATGCGGTCAGAAGAACAATGGGAAGCTTTGTGCCTATTTCCTGACGGATTTTTTTTGCCGTTTCCATTCCGTCCATGTCCGGCATCTGCCAATCCAGCAGCACTGCAAAAAAGTCCTTTCCGTTCCGGCGGGCTCTCAGAATATGCTCCACGGCTTCCTTGCCGGCTGTTATCCATTCGCCCTCAATTCCCATCTCCTTTAAAATCGCACACGCTGCCTCGCAGGCCACCACATCATCATCCACCACCAGCACCGGCTGGCTGACCAGCTGCTCCAAATCAGGGGCTTCCGTATTCTGCTGCTTCAAATATACGGTAACGGTAAACTGAGAGCCTTCATTGACTTTGCTCTCTACCTTGATATTTCCCTTCATCATACGGACAATATTAACCGCAATCGCCATCCCCAGCCCGGTGCCTTCAATCTTGCTGATACGGGAATCCTCCGCACGGCTGAAAGGTTCAAAAATTTTCTTCACAAACTCTTCCGACATGCCGATACCGTTATCCCTGAACACAAACTCATAACAGCCATACCCTGCAACTTTCGACTCCTTTTCAATAATCTCCAGCTCCAAAGTTCCGCCCTGAGGCGTATACTTCACCGCGTTTCCCAGAATATTCATGAAGACCTGCTGCAGCCGCATGGCATCCCCTATAACATCCTCATGCTCCACTTTTGCAATATTCAGTTCCAGCTTATGCTTCTTGGCCTGCATATTTGGCCGTATCATAGTTAACAGATTTTGTATTAAATCAGAAATATTAAATTCCTCTTCCGACAAATCAATTTTCCCCGACTCTATCTTGCTTATATCCAGCACTTCATTAATTAAAGAAAGCAGATGCTTGCCGGATACCGTAATTTTATTCAGACAGTCCTTGACCCTTTCCTTATCATCCAGATGCCCTCCCGCAATTGTGGTCATACCGATAATAGCATTCATCGGCGTACGGATATCA
>DNJW01000174.1:1905-2825 GCA_003488965.1 Lachnospiraceae bacterium
CGGCGTACGGATATCATGGCTCATTCTGGAAAGGAACTCGCTTTTAAAGGCATTGGCGCGGTTTGCAGCATCACAGGCCTCTTTTAACATTGTATGTTCCATTTCCTCTTTCTTCTTGATTTCCGTCACATCCTGGGCTACATACAATGCTTTTGCAGGCTTTCCGTCCTTAGACTCCGATACGGTTACCATGACCCGTATCCAGCTGCCGTTTTCCGGCATTTCCCCAGAGCCTTTTTTTATTCCCGGATACTCCGCTGCTACCAAGGAATGCCCGTTCTCCAACTTTTCCAGCAAATTCCGGCGGTCCATTTTTCCCAAATACCCCTCACGGAAATCAGGATGAACAAAATGCTCCGCATGCATACGTATTGCCTCCGTATAGCTGGCTGTTTCTCCAAAAAGCTTTTCCGCTTCCTTTTTCTGCGTTACCGCCAGAAATGTATCGTTTTCCAAATCAATCTCATAAACTGCAAAGAACAGATTTTCTATTCCTCTCTCTATCTTTTTCTCCTGAAAAGCTACTGTAACTGCAGATGCCGAAATGCTTTCTTCCCACATCATTCTGACTGCGGTTATCTTATCCGTTGCATCAAAAGGCCTGCCGCAGTCCGTCTCTTTGCCTGCATTTTGCCCCCTTTCCCCCGGATACAGAACCCCGGAATCCGGATTTACCCATAATTCATGACGCACTGCCCCTATTTCAATATCCGGGACAGCCTCCTTTATCCGCTCATTAAAATATAAAATCTGATGGGTATCCTCCCTTATCACATAGACTCCCGTCATCGGCAGCAAATTCAACAATTTTTCACAATCCTTTATCTTCACAGTGAATCACTCCTATATAGCATTGCATTGTCATTATTCTGCCTTATTTTATCACAGCGGACCTATAAAATTCAATACGCCTTTTTTCT
>DNJW01000095.1 GCA_003488965.1 Lachnospiraceae bacterium
GACACGCTTTCGCTCCACGATTACTTAAAAGTGATGAGATTGAAAGGAGCATGGTTATAAAAATAAGGAAACGGAGGTTTAACTGTGGAAAAGGGGAGCAGCAATCATGAAATTTTAGAACAGTTAAAAAAATATCTGCCCAAGGGCTGTATACAGGAGGGGGAGCCGATTCCTGTAAACGGAAAAGGCTGCTGGTACCGGGATGCGGACGGAAGGGAATATCTGGATTTTACTTCGGGAGTCTTTACCAATTCTTTTGGACATGGCTGTGAAGCGGTCAACCGGGCGGCCTATGGGCAGGCCTGCCGTCTGGCCAATATACACGGTCGTCATTCGGAAGCGGAACTTCTCTTTTATCAGCGGCTGTTTCCCTATCTGCCGTCAGAGGATTATAAGGCGATTCCCTATAACGACGGAGGATATACCATTGACAGGGGATTGACGGACATCATTAATTTTTATGATAGGAAGAGGATTGGAATCGGAGCGTTCAGAAACGGTTTTCATGGAAAAACGCAGGCAGCAAAACTGCTGATTAATGAAACAAAAGAGGCTGCCCTTTATCATAATTTTCAGCTGGAATTTCCTAACTGCTACCGGTGTCCCTATGGAAGGGAAAAAGGACTTTGCGATATGGAGTGCATAGCAGAGGCCTGCCGGATACTGGAGGAGAAGGAAGCGGGGGCTGTTATATTTGAGCCTGTTCAGGGAGCCGGTATTGTGATTCCCCCTTATGAATATTGGAGACTGCTGCAGGAGTTCTGCAGACGGCGGAAAATCTTGATGTTTGCCGATGAAATTCTCACCGGCGGAGGCAGAGTGGGCTGTTATCTGGCAAGCTCTTATTTCGGCATTGAGCCGGATATGATTGCATTGACAAAGGGGCTGGCAAATGGGAAACCCTTATCCGTGCTGTTGGAACGGACTTTCATTACTTGTAATTCTTATGCTGTGCGGCCGCTGGAACGGGCATCCACTTTTGCGGCGCATCCGGAAGCATTGGCGGCTGCGGCGGAGCTGCTTCGGCTTTTGGAGACAGAGCGGGTTTTGGAAAATGTCCGCAGATGCGGGGAGATATTGGGAGACGGGCTTCTGGCGATAAAAGAAAGATTTTGTTCTATCGGCGAAGTAAGATTTCTTGGGCTGATGGCGGCGGTTGAATTTGTGACAGATAGGGAAAAGAAGATTCCGTATACGGAAATGGGAAAACGCGTATTTCAAAAATGCCGGGATAACGGTTTGGAGGTAATTCCTAACGGAAACATTCTCCGGCTGGCACCGCCTCTGATAATCGGGGCAGAGGATTTGCGGACGGGCTTGGAATTATTGGAGAAAAGCATCGCCCAGGTGCAGGAACTGCTCTGCGGGCTGGACTGATACATATAGTAAACGACATAACAAATTTCTGTTTCCGGTTCTTGTCAAAGCCATAAATGGAAGCTTTGATAAGACCGAAAATGAAATTTCTAATGTCGTTAACTATAGAAAGGAAAAGGGGGACACTTTATGGAAGAAAAAAAATATTATTGTATGCGGTATTACGTTACCTATCGTTGTAATTCCCGCTGCCAATACTGCAATGTATGGCAGGATAGCCGGTTTCGGGAAAGGAGGGAGCTGGAGCTGGAAGAGGCCAGAAGCCTGATTGCCCAATGTTATCAGATAGGGGTCCGATATATTGACTTTACAGGGGGAGAGCCGACGCTGAACCGGAATCTGGCGGAAATGATTGGCTATGCCAAAAGTCTTGGGATAAAAACAGAGGTGACCACCAACGGTATTCCCCATTCGACAGGAAATCTGCAGGAAATCGCCGCTTGTGCGGATAAATTTAATCTTTCTTTGGATACATTAAATCCCGATAAGTATTGCCGGATTAGAGGGGTGGACTGTCTGGACAAGGTTCTGGAAACCATGGAGGAGCTGGCGCCGGTCCGGCCGCCCAAAATTATGATGGTCATATCCAGGGAGAATGTTTCCGAACTGGAGCAAATGATTTGCTTTGCCCGGCGGCACCATGCAGAAATTTATTTAAATCCCGTTTTTTCTTATTTCGATACAGCTTGCGGTAGAGAGTGCGGGACGGTGATTCCCCAGATTATATCGAAAATTTTTGAACCGTATACGGTTGTCATGCTGCACTTTATGGAGTTTTTAAAGAATACCGGCGCGGGCAATCGCCCCCCATGTTCCGCCAATAGCAGAACTCTCACATTTGCTCCCGACGGGGGGCTTATCCTTCCATGCTACCATGCGGCGAAAGAGACTGTTCCCTGGAGTGGGAATCTGGCAAATATGCTGGAAACGGATGTCTTTAAACGGTATGCGTATGCTGATTTCCAAAGAGAATGCAGCGGCACCTGCGGGGTGATTCCGTATTTTGGAATTTCCTTTAATTACCGCCTGGATGCATATTTTTTACTACAGTCCTATTCGGAAAAATTGAATCATTTAAAAAGAGATTATCTGAACCGCCTTCCCGGACTGGAAATAGACGGAGCCGCTCTTCAGCATCATTTGTCGGAACTGCTTTCCATCATCCGTTCTCTGGAAGGGGGGCGGGAGCATGAATTTACAGGGCTTTACTGGGCGGAGGAAACAGCCAAGGGTTACAGTACGGATGTATATAGGGAATTGCTGACGAAGGAGCAATACCGGCAGGAACAGGAGGCGGAGGACTGCTGGGGCTTGAAGCTGGTGCCCCATTATGAATTTGATAAAATCGTGAACCGGTTTTACCCGAAAGCTTATGCCGTTTATCAGACCGGAGCATACCGGGAGGAGATTTCGGGGATTTTTCAGGATGCCATGGAATTCCAGCTGCGATTGTGGAAAGCTTATATAAGCAAGCATATGAAGGTGGCCGTAGTCTGCAGTTATGAGGAGGAAAGAAACTGGCTGGAGCGGTATGTGGATAGGTTATTAAGGTGGGAACAGGGGAATTTGAGATATGCCAGTTGTTAAGCTGAAAAATCCGTGATAAACTGAATCTGTCTGTTTTATAGTTAACGACATTAGAGATGTTATTATGTATAGGAAGGCAGGGAGAAACATTCATGAATGAAAAAAAGGTGCAGATGCTGGAATTTCAGCAGCGGGGCGATGAGAGAGGACGTTTGGTGGTAGTGGAAGGGGAGTCGGATGTTCCTTTTGAAATTAAACGTATTTTTTATATATATGGCTCTGACCCTGATGTAATAAGGGGACAGCATGCCAACAAAAAGACGGAATTTGTTTTAATAAACGTAGCCGGCCGGAGCAAGGTGCGGATAAAGGACGGGAAGGGGAACGAGGCCGTTTTTTCCTTAAACCGTCCCCACACGGGTATTTATCTGCCTAATATGGTGTGGAAGGATATGTATGATTTTAGCGGGGATTCGGTGCTGTTGTGCCTGGCCAGCGAGCATTATGACGCAGAGGAATATATACGCAATTATGAGGAATTTGAAAAGCTGGCGAATCAGATGAAATGAGTTTGAAGGAGCATGGGAAAAGAATGAAATTATCTGTAGTAATTCCGGTTTATTTTAATGAAGACAATCTGATGCCGTTATACGATGACATGAAGAAAAAGATTATTGATGTTATTGATTTTGAATATGAAATCGTAATGGTAAATGACGGCTCTAAGGACGGCAGCTATTCTGTGATGCAAAAAATTGCACAGATGGATAAAAATGTTAAGATTGTGAGCCTTGCCAGAAATTTTGGCTCCCATGCGGCTATTTTGTGCGGTTTGGAAAAATGTACCGGCGACTGTGCGGTGGTAAAGGCGGCGGATCTGCAGGAACCCACGGAATTGATACTTGAGATGGTAGACAGATGGAAAAAGGGATTCAATGTGGTTTTGGCAGTCAGGGAAGGACGGGAGGAAAGCAGGAGGCAGACGATGTTTGCCAACCTGTATTATTGGATGGTGAGAAAGACTGCACTTCCGTCTATGCCCAAGGGCGGTTTTGATGTCTATCTGCTTGACCGGAAGGTGATTAACGTTTTGCTGGCGCTGGATGAGCGCAACAGCGCCCTGACCGGGCAGATATTATGGAGCGGTTTCCGGACAGACCAAGTGTATTATACGCGTCTTGCCCGGGAAATAGGTACAAGCCGATGGACTTTAAAGAAAAAAATAAGACTGGTGGCGGATACTTTGTTCAGTTTTTCGGCACTGCCGATTAAGGCGGTATCGTTAATCGGTGCCTTGTCCTTTTTCGGCTCCCTGATATGGGCAGTTTTTGTTTTTGTATTCAAGCTAATGGGGCGGATCGAAGTGAGCGGCTGGACTACCTTGTTTATTTTTAACCTATTCAGTTTCGGGGTGATGATGCTGACATTGGGGATACTGGGCGAGTATTTGTGGAGAACCTTTGATGCCTCAAGGGGCAGGCCTACTTATATTGTGGAAGATGAAAATGAAAAGGAGTGACAAGCCCGATGTTTCTAAGGCAATTAAAGGAAAAGGACGCGGAAGGGATGCTGGAATGGATGCACGACCCGGATATACAGAAAAATTTCCGTTTTTCTACGGCGGATAAAAAAAAGGAGGATGCCCTAAAATTCATACAGAAAGCGGAAACCGCCCTGGTTGACGGAAAGAGCATCCACTTAGCAATTGCGGACGATGATGATGAATATCTGGGTACGATTAGTTTAAAGAATCTGGATTTAGAGTCGGGCAATGCGGAATATGCAATCAGTCTGCGGAAAAAGGCACAAGGAAGGGGAATTGGGACAGAAGCCACAAAGGAGTTATTGGCGCTGGCTTTTAACCGGTTTCATTTAGAAAGAGTATATTTAAATGTGCTGGCGGAAAATGAAAAGGCGGTCCGGTTGTATCAGAAATGCGGTTTTGTATACGAAGGAGCTTTTAGAAAACATTTGTTTTTACGGGGAGAGTATAAAACATTGTACTGGTATGGCATGCTGAGGGAGGAATATTTGAAAATATATTCCGAAAATTCCCCGGATTGCCACCGGCCAAATGAAAGGGAAAGAGGAGAATGAAGTTATGAAGATAATGCCAAACCGTCTTGATAAAGGTTTTTTTCAGTATCAGGAGGAATTTGAACAAAAAGCCTTGGAGGTGCTTCGTTCCGGCTGGTATGTTTTGGGGAATGAAGTGAAAAGTTTTGAAGAAGAGTTTGCGGTCTATACCGGGGCAAAATATTGTGTGGGTGTGGCCAGCGGGCTGGACGCGTTATGGATTGCTTTCCGGGTATTGGGAATCGGCCAGGGCGATGAAGTGATTGTACAGGGAAATACATATATTGCCAGCGTGATGGGAATTACCATTAACGGGGCAACGCCGGTCTTCGTGGAGCCGGATGAATATAATAATATAGATGCCGGTAAAATAGAAGAGAAAATTACGAAGAAAACAAAAGCTATTCTGGCAGTGCATCTTTACGGGCAGGCCTCCAATATGGGGCCTGTTGCGGCGTTGGCGGATAAATATCATTTGCGGCTTGTGGAGGACTGCGCACAATCCCATGGGGCATGCTTTGAAGGCCGGATGACAGGAACTTTCGGAGATATTGGCTGCTTTTCTTTCTACCCGTCTAAGAACCTTGGAGCCTTTGGAGACGGAGGGGCAATTGTTACTGACGATGCCAGGATTGCGGAAGATGTAAGGGTTTTTAGAAATTATGGAAGCGAGAAGCGTTATTACAACAAGGTAGTGGGAACCAATTCCAGACTGGACGAGATGCAGGCGGGCTTGCTGCGTGTAAGACTAAAACATCTGGAGGAACTGACAGGGGAACGGAGGAAAATCTGCAACAGATATTTGGAAGAACTGAAAAATGAGAAAATACGGCTTCCGGAAATCCGTAAGGGGGCTACAACAGTGTGGCATCAGTTTGTAATTCATTGCAAGGATAGGGATAGGCTGATGGAGTATCTGAATGAAAGGCAGATCGGAACAATTATTCATTATCCGATACCGCCTCATTTGTCGGAGGCTTATCAGTACCTTGGATTTCATAAAGGGGATTTCCCGGTAACGGAGAGATATGCGGATGAAGTGCTTTCCCTGCCGCTTTATAACGGGATGACAAAAGAGGAGCAGACGATGGTGATTGAGGCAGTGAACCGGTTTGTATAGACTGGTGAAACAGATATGAAGCAGATACGCATGAAAGAATATGATACGAAAAGCATATAAGCATTTAGCTAAATAATATTTACTAAACCGGAAAAATATGGTAATATAAAATAGATGTAAAAGGGTAGATATAGAAGGATGGCAGATGAGGAAAGCCGGCAGGCTGAAACGTCTGCCATTTTGGGAAATAGGGGTATTGGATTTGAACGAAGGCAAGCCCCGCCGAATGATTGAGGGGTCTATGGCTGTCAAAGCCGAAGGGAGATATTGGATGAGTGCAACGCGAGAACGGAACTGGACATCGTTTAATTCAGGCAAGCTATTTGCGCACTATGAACGGTGGAAATTAATACAAAGGAGCGGGGAATGCCCTCCGCCGGCTTTAATTACGGTGGACCCTGCCAATTGCTGTAATTTATCCTGCGAATGGTGCAATGCATGGAAGGTAAGGCAAAATGAAAGAATGCTGTCAAGAAAGGTTTTGCTTGATTTTGCAGGCATGGCTTCGGAATGGAAAAGCCACGGGGGAAAGTACGGGGTAGAGGCCGTATGCATTGCAGGGGGAGGAGAGCCGCTGTGCAATCCTCATGTAGGCGAATTTTTATATGAACTGAATAGGAAGCAGATTGATACGGCAACGGTGACGAACGGAACTTTGATAGATAAATATGCAGAAGAACTGCTGAGCAGCCAGTATGTGGCAGTTTCGGTGGATGCAGCTAATGCGTCCACTTTTAACAAGTATAAAGGTCTGGATAAGGAATCCCGGGTTTTTGACAAAGTGATTGACAATATGGAGATGTTATGCCGTATTTCCAGAGGAAAAAAATGCAACTTAAGCAAAGAATCGCCTTCCAATGGAGTAAATTACAGAATGCTGCTTTACAAGGACAATATCGGAGAAATCAGCGAAGCAGCCAGAATCGCACAGGATATCGGATGTAAGAGCCTGCATATACGGCCGGCGGGAATTCCATATGATTTGAAACATGAATTTTCTTTTACGGAAGAGGAACTGGAGCTGTTCCGGGAACAGGTAAGCATAGTGGAGCGGACGAAAAAATCCGGATTTGGATTCTATTATACTTTGGGCAAGTTTAATGAGAAATTCCAGAAATGCAACGATTTCAAGAGCTGTTATGCAATCTTTATGACGGCCACCTTGATGCCGGCTTCAGGAGAAAGCGGCGACGATGCCTATTGCCTGAATGTCTGCTGTGACAGACGAAGCGATGAACGGATGAAACTCTTATCCAATGAAACGGATATAAGGGAAATAGCCCGGAGCTGGGGAAAGGATGGGCATTGGAAGATCTTCGACATGATATCATCCGATGAAATAAAGCATATCTGTCCCCGATGTACCTATTATGAACATAATAAAATAGTGGAAAATTGTATTTTAAATGACAATATGCTGATACATTTTATCTGAAACAGGAGGGGAGACAATGCATTACATCAGGCAATGCTTAGAACCGGGAAGAATTCTGAACTATAGGGACAGTATTTTGGAGAAAAGCGTGACATTAGCCGGAAATGCCGATATGGCAAAGCAGGCGGGGATGGTAGAGCTGCAGCTGACGGACCAATGTAATTTAAACTGTTTCCATTGTCATTTCAGAAATCAGGGAGATGTTTTTTTCCGACGGGAATGGCTTGATTTGGTTACCGATGAAATATTGCCGCAGGCAGTTTCGCTGGCAGGCGGCGGGGAACCCACGTTATATCCGGATTTTGACGGAACGGTCAGGAAATTAAAAAATGGGAAATCTGCTCCGCAAATCGGTCTGATTACGAATGGGGTCTTCATACCGCCGGGCAGCTGGCCGTCACAGCTTTCGTGGCTGCGGGTTTCTTTATATTCCGTAGTGGGGGGAAGATATGCGGGGATGCCCTTCCTGATGCAGGAAAAGGTAATGGACAACATTGTCAGATATATGGATATGGATGAATTGCCCATGCTGGGTGTCAGCCTGCTGTATTATAAAGGGAATGTGGCCGACTGCGTCAAATTGTCTTATGAATTATATAAAAGGATAAAAGGGGTAAAGCGGGAAATCGGCCGGTTCAATATACAGTATAAAAGAGCGTTTGTATTGTGTGACCCTAGGAGAATGAATGAAAAGAACCATCAGGAAAATCTGCAGCTGCTTCCGGATAGGGCTGAGCTGGCAGCTGCTGCCAGCTATAAGGAAGAACTATGTATGGCGGATGCAGGGTTCCAAGAGTTTTTGGATATTTGTTCTAATTATAGTCAGATAGAAGATTTTATACATGGGGGAATGGAGGAGGCAGCAGCGCAGACGGAGCCCTCCCGGATAACGCCGCAGAATTTTCCCCATTGTTATGCGGTACTGGAAAGCCGTCTGATTACACCGGACGGATATGTATATCCTTGCCCCAGCATAGCGGAGAATAGGGATACGGGTTTGGCATTGGGGCATATTACGGACAAAAACGAGGTATTTCAGAAACGGGTGCTGCACTATTATAGCTGTGGCTCGAAGTGGTGTAACCGGCGTTTCTGCAGGCATTTCCGGCATAATGAACTGTTCCAGAGTTTGCTGGATACGGGAGAAATGCCGGAATATGGCAGCTCAATACGGAAGGATAAATTTTTTTAGTGTACAAAAGGAAAATGCAGAAAGGGGACGGAAGATGGCGGGAAGGGAAGAAGCGCATAGGGCAGAACTGGACGAAATATATAAAGCATATAAGGATAAAATTGCAGAAATAGAAAAATCGGAAAAAAGTATGGAACTGACGGATGTGATAGAATTGGGAGTCGACCTGCAGGAAGATATGGGAAAGCTGAATATCCGGTATGGATTCTGGGACGATTCGAGAGGATATGACCATGATGCTATCTATTTTACGGCAGAATTTCTATATAATAACTGCCATATACGGTACAATGTCCAGTTAGGATGCCGGAATCCGGACAGTGCAAAAGCGGCGTTGGGGGAACTGATATTTCAGGCAGTTGACAGAAAGAAAAAAAAGAAAATTCATGTGATAGAACCGTATCCCGGTGATATGCTGGGGTCGGCATCGGGTATTTGTTATTCGCCGGGAATTTCTCTGGTGCTTCATACGATGTGTGCCGCGAAGGACGAAAAGAAGCGTGTCAGTTTAAAAGAGGAAGGCTGCAGACAATATAAAAAAATCCGTAAGAAATTAAATGTGGACAAACATTTCGGATATCAATTGGAAGACTGTTCCGGCGTTGAAGGCATGAACAACAAGGAAGAGGATTTTGAAATATTGGAATATAGATATGAAGAAAAATACGGCAAGGAAAATTTGTGCAGGCTTGTAGAATGTGTAAAGGAAATTATCGGGATTGCAAAGAAGGAGGGAGATTACATAGCTTTTCCGCTGGGAATTGAACACCCCATGTACAGACTGGCGGTTTATGAGTGCATCAAACAGATAAAACAGATAGGATTTAATACGAATCAGATCATTGTTTATGTGGAGCATCCTTATGATTATCAGAATGTAGGGACAGGACGGATACAAAGGGCAAAGGAATATATACAAAGTGCATTGGATTTAAAATTGTGCCGCTGTGATGATTTGTCGGCAGACCAGTCTGTCCTGAAAAGTATTGTGCGGGAAGTTTACGGAAAAGAGAAATATGAAAGCTTGGACGGCACACTGGAAAGAACATTCTGTTCTTACTTTGTAAACGATGAAGCAGTACAAGACATCAAACAGTTTTTAAATATCCATGTGAACAATATACTTTTTATAACAACTCAGGCAAAGCCTTTCCTGAAGACAGGGGGCATGGGGGAGGTAGCATATGCGTTATGCAAGACGTTGAAGGATTTTGTGAATGATATAAGGATTATGATGCCCAGATACCCGGAAAGCATGGGTTTTTGCAATGACGGCGGGAGTGAGCAGAAGAAAAAATGGGAGTTTGATTATTGGGGAAATGAAAATACAGTCGGCAATCTGCATTGTGAAATGATAAAGAAAGAATATGATGGTCTGGTATATTATCTGCTGGATATGGGAGAGCTTTTTAATGAAGGGAATCTGTCTGATGTAAGAAATGAGGGAAAGCTTTTTGCAGTTTTTTGCGATGCGGTGATAGGGAAGGGGCTTCATACGATTGATTATACACCAAGTATACTGCATTGCAATGACTGGCAGACAGCGTTGATTCCTATGCTGAAAAAGACAAAATATCATTATTATCTGCCGGAATTGAAAGTGGTTTATACCATTCATTTTTACGGATATAAGGGAGTATTTCAAAAAGAAGATATTTTGGAATATGTAGGCTTAAAAAGTGAAAAGTGCAGGCTATGCATATCTTGTGACAGCGACTGTCCTTTTGACAATATGAATTTCTTATCCCGTGAGGATGCGGGCAGACTGGGGATTAGGCCAAGCCGGATGAGTTTTATGAAGGCCGGAATTAAATTTGCAGACATGGTAACTACAGTGAGTAAAGGTTATGCAAAAGAGCTGCAAAGGCATCCTGATTTTGCAGATATCAGAGTGACAGGAATACGGAACGGGATTTCCCAGAGGGAGTACCGGTTTGCGGAGTCATCCGGTTTTTGTGAGATAAACAGCAATCATTTTCATGAATTGAAAAAAAAGAATAAGGATAATCTGCAAAAAAAGATGGGGCTGGAAAGAAATTCCTCGATACCGTTGATTTGCATTGTTTCAAGGCTTACGGCCGATAAAGGAATGGATGTGATAAAAAGCATTATAAAAGAAATTATGGAGATACCGGCACAGCTTGTCATTATAGGCGATGATAACGATAAGCTGATACATCCTTACGAATCCTTCTTTCGTCTTGTGGAAGGGGAGACGGAGAATAAAGGCCGGTTTGCATACCGGAATTACTCGGAAGAACTGGAATATGAGACTTATGCGGGCGCCGATATGGTTCTAATGCCATCCTTAAAGGAAACCTGCGGGACTACCCAGATGAATGCTATGCAGTACGGCGTAGTGCCGATTGTTTCTATGATAGATTCGTTTAACGACACAGTGCTGGACTTCAAAGATAGGGATAAAAGGGAGGAACTTCCATATAGGGACAAAGGAACGGGCTTTTATGCTTATAAGGGCGACTGCTGGGTTCTGCTGGAAGTCATAAAAAAAGCTGTTACAATTTACCGGAATAAGGATGGTAAAGGCGTATGGGATGAAATTGTGCAGGATTGCATGAAAGCAGATTTTGGCTGGAGAAATAAATCCATAAAGGAATACCTGATGTTATACAATACTCTATGAGAATGGTGCAAAATAATCTTTACTTAGCATAAAAAATATGGTATTATTAACTTTATGTAAAAGGGTATACATAGAGGGATGGCAGATGCGTAAAGCCGTAAGCTGGAGCATCTGCCATTTTGGGATTCTGCCGTTTGATTTATTTCTTCTTTTTCCCGCTGACCTGGGAATGAATTAAATAAGATGCGATGCGCAGTATTTCTATCCTATTGTCATAGTCCAGTTTTTCTAAGCGGCCTATGACATCTTTTAGCGGAATACCTTGAACGAATTCACTGTCTAAATCATAGGAGGCTGCTGATTCCGGAACGACATCATAGATATAATCCGTGCTCACATGATAGAGCCTGGCCAGACCCACAGCGTGTCTGGAAGGAAGTTCACGCTTGTCCAGTTCGTAGCAGGAATATGCCTGCTGTGATATGCCCAGATATGCGGCTACTTGTTTTTGCTTATAATTGTTTTTGTTTCTTAGATTTTTGATTTTAACATGAATATTTGTCAAATTCACCACTCCTTACCTTTTTACGTTGTTTTTTCTTTTGTATGAATCATATCATATAAACAACAAAAATGCATAATATTACAACAAAATAATGTTATAAAATTATTTTACGAATATTATAAAACAAAATTAAGCACACAGCCGGTTTTGCAGTTACTGTACACCCGTTGCTTGCCGTCCGCGCAGCCAGAGCAAAT
>DNJW01000240.1 GCA_003488965.1 Lachnospiraceae bacterium
GGTCTTGGTTCCATGGCACAAAAGGAATTTTCATAAAATACATTGTCAGAATATTCAGCAAATTTATTGGTTTTGCAATTGACTATTAGCCGTGAAAAAGGGAAAGGGGCATAGTATAAAAATGAATCTTATGTTAAACGGAAAAGAAAATGGTTGGAAAAGCGGCAAGGAGGAATATAAGGCGCCGATAGAGCAGCAGCTTATGGAATATGTGCGCGGCATGAAAGAGGAGGGGACTAGGGGGGAGACGAAAGAAGCTTATGCATCCAGAATCTATGCAAAAGCCCGTTCCGGGCAGAGGCTGACCCCGGATGAAATGAGCTTCCTTGCAAGGACAAATCCTGAATTATACAGAAAAGTGCTGAGGGCACAGATGATGCGTAGAGAACTGGAAAACCGGTTAAAGCACTGCCGCTCAAAGAAAGAGGCGCAGGAAGCATTTATGGCAGCGGTGGAAAGCATCAGCGAGAAAGACCCGGACAGGGATATGATTATCCAGGCTCTGAACCAGGCGTTCAGAGAATTTAAGGAAAGCGGGGCATATCAGGAACTTCCGGAGGAAGAAGAGGAAGGGAAGGAGGGGCAGGCAGGAAGAAAAAAAGCAGAACTGTACCTGAATGAAAACGGGTATCAGGAACTGTATATAGAGGAAGGAAAAGAGGTTTTCGAGGCAGGCGCGTAAACAGCAGAAATTCATAGACAAACCACACAAAAAAAGGTATACTGTTAGTGGGATTAAAACAGAAACCTTTAAGTCGGGAGAGGAATGTACTATGAGCTATAATGAGGTATCTTTTGAAAAAAGAATAAAGGACAATGTAAAAAATTATGCGGTAAAGAATTTATTTGTGATGGATATGCTTAAGGAGTTCCTGCAGGAGCTGGCAGACGCTTATGGTATGGAAATCATGCTGACAGACCGGTATCGGGAGAAGGTGCTTGCAATAGGGGATTTTGACGGGTACGATCCGGAGGCGGAGGAAAATAAAGAAGAGCGGATACGTGTGGAAGACCGTACGGTAGGACGTGTATATGTCAAGTATGACAAGGTGCCTGAGGAAAGGAAGGAAGCTGCAAAAAGGATGCTGGATGCATCGGTGAAGCTGATTGACGCCTTGGGAAACGAAGTGTATATGCACAGGGAATCCGCTTCCTATATTGATGAGCTGGAAAGAAAGCTGGGAACGAGAGAGTCGCAGAGAAAATACGGCGAAATAGAAGATATCCTTACCGGTGTTTATAATAAGAATTACATAGAAAGTAAAATGCAGATGCTGGAGCAGTCGGAAACAATTCCGGTGGCAGTGATTAATATAAACATTAACGACTGGAAATTTGTATATGATAATTTCGGCGTAGAAAAAAGCGACAGCCTGATTCAGCTAATTGCTTCTATTGTAAAGAAGGAGGCAAAAGAGGAATATATTATCGGACGGATTGACGGCGATGTGTTTCTTGTATTGATTCCTATGGCAGAGGACGGAGAAGCCGAGGATTATTGCCGCAGAGTGCAGACGGCGTGTCAGGACTATAACGGGGATGAAGTGCTGGCTCCCTCCGTGGCAACAGGTATCGTATACAAAACGAATGTGGAAGAGCGTCTGGAAGACAAAGTGTCGGATGCGGAATATGAAATGTTTGATAATAAACTGGAGATTAAAAACTCGCCGGGATATCAGGAGAGGCTAAGGAGAGGATTGAAGAAATAAGCAGTATGGTTATAAATATGGAAGATGCGGGGCAGCCGGCGTAATTGCCGGCTGTTTTATAATTTGAAAAAATATTTATAAAATAATTATTAAAAAACAAAATATGCTAAAAGTGAGTAAAAAAGAGATAAAATGAGAAAATAAGAGAAAAAATAACTTATACTTATTTTGATTCTTGTGATTGCATTTGCAAACCTTTGCATATGAATTTAATATATGGGTTAGTAATTAGCACTCAACTAAAACGAGTGCTAATAAACCGAAAAGTATTCAAGATTGACATAAGGAGGCTTTTAAAATGAAATTAGTACCTTTAGGCGACAGAGTTGTATTGAAACAGTTAGTAGCAGAGGAAACAACGAAATCCGGCATTGTCCTTCCGGGGCAGAACAAGGAAAAACCGCAGCAGGCAGAAGTAGTGGCAGTAGGACCGGGCGGAACCGTTGACGGCAAGGAAGTGAAAATGGAAGTAAAGGTTGGGGATAAGGTAATTTATTCGAAATACGCAGGAACAGATGTTAAGATTGATGAAGAAGAATTCATTATCGTAAAGCAGAGCGATATACTGGCAGTCATCGAATAAGAATATAGAAAGAGAAAATAAATCAGGAGGTTGTTTATCATGGCAAAAGAATTGAAATATGGGGCAGAGGCCCGTGCAGCATTGGAAACAGGTGTGAATAAACTGGCAAATACAGTAAGGGTAACTTTAGGACCGAAAGGAAGAAACGTAGTTTTGGATAAATCCTTTGGCGCTCCGCTGATTACCAATGACGGTGTTACAATTGCAAAAGAAATTGAACTGGAAGATGCTTTTGAGAATATGGGCGCACAGCTTGTAAAGGAAGTGGCAACCAAGACAAACGACGTGGCAGGTGACGGAACCACAACGGCAACCGTGCTGGCCCAGGCAATGGTGAATGAAGGAATCAAGAATCTGGCAGCAGGCGCTAATCCGATTATTTTAAGAAAAGGTATGAAAAAAGCAACAGACTGTGCG
The DNA here is from genome assembly GCA_003488965.1 of Lachnospiraceae bacterium. Lineage (GTDB taxonomy): Bacteria > Bacillota > Clostridia > Lachnospirales > Lachnospiraceae > Kineothrix. The sequence goes on from DNJW01000240.1 coordinate 2,710, forward strand.
GTAGAAGCGATTGCAAAAATGAGTTCCAAGGTAAGCGGAAAGGAACAGTTTGCAAGGGTTGCAGCAGTTTCCTCAGGAGATGAAGAAGTAGGAACCATGGTAGCAGATGCTATGGAAAAAGTATCCGGCGACGGTGTAATTACCATTGAAGAGTCCAAGACAATGCTTACAGAACTCGACCTTGTAGAAGGTATGCAGTTTGACAGAGGATATATTTCCGCATATATGGCAACCGATATGGATAAGATGGAAGCAGTGCTGGATGATCCTTATATCCTTATTACCGATAAGAAGATTTCCAAT